>JANMHK010000131.1:0-7359 GCA_031375135.1 Sphingobacteriales bacterium
CAGACCACCGGGCAAATGGCCGTGTTCACGTTGGGTCAGCTTATCGAGGGTTGGAAAATTGGTATTCCACTGATCAAGACATCCGGAAAGATCACTTTGTATATTCCTCCATCTTTGGGATACGGGCCGACAGGCAATTCTTCCATTCCCGGGAATTCGATTCTTATTTTTGATGTAGAACTTCTAGCTATCGGATAAATAAATCAAAGCCCCTTGTCACAAGAATCCATTTCGGTATTCGACATGTTCAAAATTGGGGTAGGTCCTTCCAGTTCTCATACCCTCGGTCCCTGGCGTGCTGCTCAGCAGTTCGTGAACATGCTTGTTGAGAAGAACCTGCTCTACCAGGTTAGGCATATTGAAATCCTTTTGTATGGATCACTGGCCAAAACGGGCAAGGGCCACGGTACTGATATCGCCATCCAACTAGGCCTTTCCGGGGATGATCCGGTTAGTTTTCATGTAGAGCAGATCGACCCTAAGATCCGGGACATCAGGGCCATGAAGCTGTTATTGCTCGCTGGAAAACACGAAGTGCCTTTTAACCCCGATGAAGATATCGAGTTCCTTTACGGCGAGACGCTGCCATATCATCCCAATGGGATGACCATCATGGTGCAGCTTGAGCACGAGCAAGCCATTGCCCAAACTTATTATTCGGTAGGGGGTGGATTTGTAGAAAAAGAAGGTGATATGTTGGTACCCGGACAGATCGAACTGCCTTTTCCCATCGAGAATTCAGCAGAGCTGATGCATTGGTGTATGAAAACCGGGATGAGTATTTCGGAGGTGGTGATGGAGAATGAAAATGCCTGGCGGCCAGAGGCTGACACCCGGAAAGGTGTTTTGGAGATCTGGCGGGTTATGAAAGAGTGCATGTATCGGGGAATACATACTGAAGGAATGTTACCGGGCGGACTGTCTGTTAAACGAAGGGCTTCGGCACTGAACAGGAAATTGATAGCGGGACGTTCCTATATTGATTATCATTCATGGGTTGCAACAATGCGACAGGGCGGCATTCAGTTTCGTTATATCATCGACTGGGTTAGTTGTTTTGCCCTGGCAGTGAATGAAGAAAATGCGTCTTTCGGAAGGGTAGTCACAGCACCTACCAATGGGGCGGCCGGTGTAATACCAGCAGTGTTGCAGTATTATATTTCTTTTTGTGATGGAAACAGCGACGAAAAAATAGTCCAGTTCCTGCTTACCGCCTCTGAGATCGGGAGTATTTTCAAGAAAGGAGCAACCATTTCGGCAGCAATGGGCGGATGCCAGGCTGAAATCGGGGTATCTTCTGCCATGGCAGCAGCAGCTCTTACCGAGTGTATGGGCGGCACGCAGAGGCAGTGCATCATGGCCGCAGAGATCGCCATGGAGCACCATTTGGGAATGACCTGTGACCCTATAGGGGGCCTGGTGCAAATTCCCTGCATAGAAAGGAATACCATGGGTGCGATCAAGGCAATTACAGCTTCCCAACTTGCGTTACAGAGTTCACCGGACTATGCAAAAGTGTCGTTGGACGCGGTGATCAGAACCATGTGGGAAACGGCGAAGGATATGGACCACAAGTATAAAGAGACTGCTGACGGGGGTCTCGCCGTTCATATCCCGATCAGTTTAAGTGAATGTTAGGGTCAGCGACAAGAAAATAATGTCCCGGTTCCTTCAGACTTAACCTTTTGTTAAGGTTTGGAAAAACAGGGGGAAAAGCGAAAATTGCTAAACAATTTATTCTCCAGCTTGTAATATGTCGAATAAATTGTTAGTCGCTCTTTCGTTATATTAAACAAGAGTTAACTTTCTTTGGAAAAATGGAGCCGATGGCTGAACACATAACCGGGTCACCTAAAAGGAACCCTATAGGAAGGATATTGCAGGTATTGAAACTTGAGAAAAAAGAGATTACCTCTATTTATTTCTATGCCATTCTTAATGGCATAGTACAGTTATCCCTGCCCCTCGGGATTCAAAGTATCATCAGCTTTGTATTGGGAGGCTCCATCTCCACATCATTGGTCATCCTTATTATTCTGGTTGTGGGGGGTGTATTGTTCAACGGCTTTATATCTGTTAACCAGATGCGGCTGATTGAAAAAGTGCAGCAAAAGGTTTTTGTTCGCTATGCCTTCGAATATGCCAACCGCATTCCTAAACTGGATTTGCAGAGCGTCGACAAATATTATCTGCCTGAACTGGTGAACAGGTTTTTTGATACCATTTCCCTTCAAAAAGGAATTTCGAAATTACTGCTGGACATACCTGCGGCTTCTATCCAGATTATTTTCGGGACCGTGCTGCTTTCTTTTTATCACCCCATTTTCATCGTATTCAGTCTGGTCCTTATATCACTCGTCTCCATCATTCTTTATTTCACCAGTCCAAGGGGTATGGCTACTTCAATAGAAGAGAGCAATTATAAATATAACGTAGCGGCCTGGCTGGAGGAACTTGCCAGGGTTGTGCGCTCGTTCAAATTTTCCAAAGGCACCATGCTTAACCTCAGAAAAACTGACGAGCTGGTCTCTGGCTACCTCACTGCGAGGAAATCCCATTTCAAGGTATTGTTGTTTCAATACTGGACACTGATCGGGTTTAAAATGCTGATCACAGCAGCCATGTTGATTGTAGGCAGCATGCTTTTGATCAACCAACAACTTAACCTTGGTCAGTTTATTGCCGCGGAAATTGTGATCCTGTTGGTCATCAACTCGGTAGAAAAACTGATCACCAACCTGGACAAGGTTTATGATGTACTGACCTCAGTAGAAAAACTCAGCAAGATCACTGATCAGCAATTGGACCTCGATGGCAATGTGGTTTTGGAAAATACTGGTGAGGGCGTGCGGCTGAAAGTTCACAATCTTAATTTCAAATACGATAAGCGTCCGGTATTAAAAGATATCAGTTTCAGTATTGAGCCAGGGGAAAAAGTAGCCGTGATTGGCGATGATGGCGCGGGCAAGTCTACCTTGCTTCGGGTGCTAAGTGGCGCGTATACCGACTATGAAGGCGGAATTTTATTAGATAACGTGCCGTTACGCAATTATTTGTCCGACAGTGTGCGTCGTAAGACGGGCATCCTGCTGAGTCAACAGGATATTTTCAATGGAACCATCCTTGAAAACATAACCATGGGCAACCATTCCGTTTCTCCTGCTGCCATTATGAATCTTTCTGAAAAAATAGGCCTCAGGAATTTTTTGGAAGAGCAGCCGTTCGGATTTGACACGGTCATGGATCCCGTAGGTAAACGACTGTCGAGAAGCATCATCCAGAAGATCCTATTGCTCCGGGCTCTGGTAAACGAACCCCGCTTGCTCTTGTTGGAAGAACCCTGGACCAATCTGGATGACGTGCACAGAAAACAAATACGAGACTATCTTATTCTTAATGCAGCACATTGCACACTGATCGTAGCAACTTCGGATGACGAATTTATAGCACAGTGTGATAAGGTGCTAGTTATGAAGAATGGACTATTGGTGCACGCCGGGAAATGGAATGAGATCGCAAATACAAAATAACTGCAGGCATGGCAATCGATTTTATTAATAAGGATATGGAGGAACAGTGTGATAGGCTGGAACTCAAATCCTATTCCCAGATCTATAATATCCACCGTCACAGCAATGTGAAGAAATGGGTAACCTGGTTTTTTGTGATTATGTTGGTGATCTTATTCCTGCCCTGGACCCAGAATATTAGGGCAACGGGTTCCGTGACTACGCTTAAGCAAGAAGAGAGACCGCAGCAAATTCCTACTCAAATCGCAGGCCGGGTGGTAAAATGGCACGTGAATGAGGGTGACTATATAAAGAAAGGGGACACCCTGGTTCAGATCACCGAGGTAAAAGATGAATATCTGGATCCTGCCCTGATAAAAAGAACCCAGGAGCAGATCAGCGCCAAAGAAATGGCGAACGAGAGCTATCAGTTTAAGGCTAATACCGCCGGGCAACAGATAGGTGCTCTCCAGCAAGCCCGGGATCTTAAGTTATCCGAACTTGACAACAAGATCAACCAGCAGAAAATGAAGATCCGGAGCGACAGCGCCGAACTCGTTGCTACCCTGAATGACCTTTCGATCAAGACCGAGCAGTTCAAAAGGCAACGTGTCCTGTACGATTCCGGCGTTGTTTCACTCGTACAGTTGGAGCAGCGTAACCAGGCATTCCAGGAAGCTGCAGCAAAAAAAACCAGTGCTGAAATAAAGTTGTCTAATTCAAAACAGGAACTGCTTCGGCTGAGCATCGAAAGGAATGGTGAGATACAGCAGTATGCTGAAAAAATATCCAAAGCAGAGGGTGATCGTTTTCAATCCATTTCCCAGATACAAACAGGTCAGGGTGAAATTTCCAAACTCAAGAACCAGTATGCCAATTATAATATCAGAAATGGCCTCTACACTTTGACAGCACCTCAAGACGGTCAGGTGGTGCAGGCTAAAAAATCCGGTATCGGTGAGATTTTGAAAGAAGGGGATGTGCTGGTCGAGATCGTACCCACTAATGTGCATTATGCGGTTGAAATGTTTGTAAGACCAGTAGATCTTCCATTAATTTCAAAAGGGCAAGCCGTCAGGTTTTTATTTGATGGATTTCCAGCCATTGTCTTTAGTGGTTGGCCCAATGCTTCATATGGTACCTTTGCCGGAGAAGTATCTGCCGTGGAAAGCTCAGTTTCTGATAACGGGAAATTCAGGGTGCTGGTGAAAGAAATACAAGGCCAGAAGCGTTGGCCGAAAGAGTTGATGATGGGCACTGGTGCCAACGCTATAGCGCTGTTAAAAGATGTTCCCATTTGGTATGAATTATGGCGGAATATAAATGGCTTCCCACCTGAATTTTATAAGCCCCAAAATGCGCCTGGCAAAAAAGATGTCGCCGGAAAAAAATAGTGTTCTTCCAACATGAGAATTCTCCTTCTTTACATACTTATCCTGTTCGGCTTTAATGCCCATGCTAATGATACCCTTAGGTATTTGTCTGAAGAGGCTTTCATTAACATCGTCAGGTCCTACCATCCCGTAGCTAAACAAAGCCAACTGATGGTTGATCGCGCTAAGGCCGAACTCACCGCTTCACGCGCAGGCTTCGATCCTCAGTTCTACCTGTACTCCGACCGGAAAACATTCGATGGTAAAACTTATTATGATATCACCAATCCTGAGCTAAAGATCCCAACCTGGTATGGCATTGAAGTGAAAGCAGGGCTGGAGAATAACCTCGGAGATCTTCTCAATCCCGAAACTACGAAAGGGAAATCCAGCTATCTCGGCGTGAGTGTGCCCCTTGGTAAAAATTTGTTGATGGATAAACGCAGGGCAGTGTTGCGGCAGGCAAAGATCTTTCGTGATCAAAGTAAAGCGGAGCAGCTGATCCTGATCAATGACCTTCTAAATGATGCCTACGAGAGTTATTGGTACTGGGTCAGGGATTATGAGATTTATACCGTGTTGAGCAATGCCGTGACTGTTAATGAAACCCGGATGAGGTTGGTAAGGATTGGATTTCAACAAGGCGACCGCCCTGCGATCGACACTACTGAAGCGCTGGCGCAATTACAGAGTTTCCAGCTGGCGCGAAATGAGGCCTACCTCAACTTCTTGAATTCCGGTCTCATGCTTTCCAATTTCTTGTGGACCGTTTCCGATTCCCCTTACTACCTTCCCGAAGGTATCGTGCCCGATAGCAGCTGGCGCAAATTGAATATCATTCGAACCCAATTGCCAGTGCTCGATTCACTCATATCCATTGCCCGAAATGAACACCCTAAACTTGCGTCCTACGACTTCAAAATGCAGATGCTGGATATTGAGAAGAGTTTGAAATTTCAGAATCTGCTGCCGATGCTTAACGTCCGCTATAATATTCTGAACAAAGGTTACAACGTGTTGGAGGACGCGAGCGCGGCCTTGTACCGGAATAACTATAAGTTTGGGGTTGATTTCGGATTACCGCTCAGGCTCTCCCAGGGACGAGGTGAATACAAAGCAGCAAAGATCAAGATAGAAGAGACCAACCTGGATATTGTGCAGGCCAGGCTGGCCATAGATAACAGGGTAAAATATTATTTTAACGAGCTGGCTACCCTGCAGTCACAGGTACGGATAGCCGAAGACAATCTGCTGAACTACCAGAAACTATTCCGCGCTGAAGATTTGCGGTTTGGGATAGGGGAGAGCTCCCTGTTTTTGCTTAATACAAGGGAGAATAAAGTACTCGAATCGATGCAAAAACTTGCAGAGTTGAAAACCAAATTTTTCAAGAGTTATCGTTCGCTCACCTGGGCCTCAGGTCAATTACGCTAACGGTTATCTATCCCGCAAGTTCAAGCCACGTCCAATGTCAATGCAAATCAACTGATCACATTGTAAAGGGTATCTCGCTCTACCGGCTTTCTCTTGGCCTGGGTGATCAGGTTAATGATCTCAGATGTTGTCATGGAGGGATTCTGCTCTTCACTGCCAGCCATGGAATAGATCTTCGTTGAATCGTCAATGGTTCCGTCCAGGTCGTTGACGCCAAATGAAAGGGTAAGCTGCGCATTCTGCCTGCCCAGCATAGGCCAGTAGGCCTTGAGATGCGGGAAGTTATCCATGAATATCCGCGCAACCGCGTACAGCTTCATGTCTTCAATAACAGAAGTCTCGGGTATATGACTCATCTCGTTATCCTTATTTCTGAATTTCAGGGGAATGAAACAATTGAACCCGCCGGTTTCATCCTGCAGCTGTCTGAGCCTGTCCATATGGTCAACCCGATGGCTGTAATTTTCAACGTGACCATACAGCATCGTCGCGTTGGTATGCATGCCGAGGCGATGTGCAGTTGCATGAATATTAAGCCAGCCTTCGGCATCCACTTTGTCAGCGCTGATCTGCTCCCGGATCTCAGGTTCAAAAATTTCTGCGCCCCCTCCAGGCAATGAGTCCAGTCCTGCTTCTTTCAAAAAACGAAGTCCTTCTTCGGCAGTCATTTTTGCCTTTCGGAACATATAATCAAGTTCTACTGCAGTGAAGCCTTTGATATGGAGACCAGGCCGATGGGCCTTGATCTTTCTTAACAATTCCGCAAAGAAATTAAGATCCATTTTAGGGTGGACGCCGCCTACGATATGCACCTCAGTGACTGGTTTTCCATCGTAGCTTTTTACAATGTTCAGCATATCCTCTACACTGTGTTCCCAGCCTTCTTCTTTATGTGCATATAAACGCGAGTACGAACAAAATTTGCATGAGAATACGCAAACGTTGGTGGGCTCAATATGAAAATTTCTATTGTAATAAGTGAGGTCGCCATGCTTTGCTTCACGAACAAAATTAGCTAATGAGCCAAGAAAGGGTAGAGAGCC
>JANMHK010000138.1:0-4711 GCA_031375135.1 Sphingobacteriales bacterium
GTTTATCTCGGGGTTGATTGAGTAGCTGAACTTACACAACTGTCTGCCTGACGTGACACCAACGTTCAGGGATAACTATGTAAACTGCGAGTAAGAAGTAAAATAGGATATTGGAACAACGATTGAAGAAAATCATTGTATAACATCTGCCATGCCATTACATTTGTCCCATGGTAGTTATTCAAAGTCATGATGAGTTCGCTTCATATTTAGGGAAGGAGATTGGGGTATCTGAGTGGCACCAGATCACGCAGGAGCAGATCAATAAATTTGCCGATGCAACATTAGATTTTCAATGGATACATACTGACCCTGAAAGGGCAATGAATGAGAGTCCATTTAAAAAAACGATTGCCCATGGATATCTGACTCTTTCGCTGATTCCTTTTTGCTGGAAGCAAATTGTAGATGTTCAGAACTTGAAGATGGAGGTGAATTATGGGATCGAAATGATCAAGTTCGGGCAGGCAGTGGTTGTAGATAGCGAAGTCCGTTGCCGGGTTTCGCTTAAATCTATCATCAATCTGAGAGGCATAACAAAGGCCACTTTATTCATACAACTTGAAATCAAGGATCAGCCAAAGCACGCATTTACCGGTGATGTTGTTTTTCTCTACCATTTCATTTAACATGAATTGGCTAAAGGTTTGGGCAAAAAAAAGGTCCGCCATCCGGCGAACCCTTTCAAAATTTCTCACATTCCCACATTACTCACATTAATCACATTTTACCTGGCTGTAGGGGGAGGACTCGAACCTCCACGGGGACGTTAGCCATCGAACATCGCGAAGAGAAGCAACTCCCTCCGATAAGGTGGTCAACCCCAGTCGGTGACCCTGCAGAGTCACTGGCGTTATGCAATGTTTATCCGTTTTCCCCCACCCCCGAGACAAGAGGGTATGTCTGCCAAAATTTCATCACCCCACAGTGTATGAACTTGCGGGTGCAATATTAAAGGAATTCCGTCTTTTATTACGAATATTTCAATAAAATTTTTTAAAAATCAGAATCTATTCAATATATTAGCCAATTAGATAGAAAATATTAAAAAACGATTCATAAATGGCCGTGAAATTCAATTTAGACAAACTCGACCTTCAGATCATCCACGCGATGATGGAAGACGCCGGTATTTCATATGCTGACTTAGGCAAGCAGCTTTTTGTATCGGGAGGAACGATCCATGTGAGGATAAAAAAACTCCAGGAGCTAGGCGTGGTCAAAGGTACAAGACTGAATGTTGATCTCAAACAATTGGGGTATGATATTACCGCATTCGTGGGCATATACCTTGAGAAAAGTTCTTTGTACGATTCAGTGGCAGAAGAATTAAAGAAAGTTCCTGAGATCATCAGGTTGAACTATACAACAGGTAATTACAGCATGTTTCTCGAAGTGGTGTGTAAAGACATTAACCAGCTTCGGTTTATCCTGCACGATACCCTGCAACATATTAAAGGGATCGAGCGCACTGAAACATTTATTTCCCTGGACGAAAGTTTTAACCGAAATGTACAGGTGACGCGACTACTTCAGCCATGAAGATTTTAGAGAATGTTAAACCCTTCTTTAGCTCCTTATTGCTGCTCGTTGTTCTGAATGTGCTCGTAAAGCCGGTCTGGGTTTTTGGTATCGACCGGCAGGTACAAAACACTACAGGACTCGAAGCCTATGGCAACTATTTTGCCCTACTCAATCTCTGCATGGTTATGCAATTCCTGCTCGACTTCGGCGTAACCCCATATTTTAACCGTAAAATATCTTCTGACCCAGGCGATGTAAAAGTGCTGGCAGCCCAGTCCTTTACCATCAAACTATTGCTAAGCTTATTGTATACGCTTGCCATCATCCTGATCGCGGTATTTACAGGTGTGGCCAATTGGTCCTTGCTGGGATTGTTGATCAGCTTGCAGATCATTACAACGTTCTTGCTCCTGATGCGGGCATACCTTTCCGGTGCGCAGCAGTTCACGCAAGACGCATGGGTCTCCGTCACTGATAAGATCTTCGTGATCCTCGCTGCAGGTAGTCTGCTGATGTTCCCGGGGATCAGTGGCGGAATCACCATCAATCGCTTTGCGCTAATCCAGATCGGCGGAATGCTTTTTTCAATGGCCCTGGCGATATTTTTTTTATACCGCCATAAAAAAGATATTCTCATCATCAAGCTTCAGTTCAATGGCTTTTCCATACTCAAATCGAGCCTGCCTTTTGCGATGAATATTTTTTTCATGACGGCCCTTTTCCGGGCAGATGGCTTCATGCTGGAACGACTCATAGACCGGGGGGCCTATCACGCAGGAGTTTATGCCTCTGCATTTCGTTTAACCGACGCCGTTAATATGATGGGTTTCCTCGTGGCTGGCTTTTTACTCCCTTATTTTTCGCGGAACTGGCCTGACGAGGGGCAGACCGAACCTGTATTGCGGGGTTGCCTTTATTTCTTGATGGTCCCAGCTATTGTTTTAGCCGCAGGGGGCTGGTTTTTTGCTGATCAGATCAACCAATTGCTTTATCATACCCGTGCACCGGAGGCCTCCCTGGTGATTCGTATCCTGTTGATGTGCCTTCCCGGCCTGGCCCTGATCCAAATCTTCGGCACCCTCCTTACTGCAACAGGCCATATTAAAGCCTTTATGAGAATAAGCCTGTTTTTTGCCCTTGCCAATATCATCACCAACCTCTTCGTGATACCCCGGTTCGGAACTCACGGCGCGGCTTGGACAGCGTTTTTAACCCAGTCCGTTTTTGCAGTGGCGGTGACTTATCTTGCAGCAAGCAGAACCGGTATCCGTTTTCGTACAATGGATATGCTGAATTTCCTGTTACTAATGGTGGTGACAGTACTGATCTTTAATTGGGTAATTTTATAAAAACATTGCATGGCCGATCATTTCATGGAAGAAGTTGGATCAAAAAAGTGGCGCATCCTCGGTTTCAGTTTGATCGCGGCCCTAATCGCTTTGATCATCAGCTTGCTGATGCCCGAAGAATACCTCTCCGAAGCTTCGCTGCTGCCTTCCAATTCTAAACTGATGGATAAGCAACGACTGTTCGGGGAGAATATCCAGGAACTCTATTCCGCTTATGGAAACTCGGAAGACCTTGACCGCTTATTTGCAACCATGCATTCTTCTGCCGTGATCAATGGGGTCAGCGATAGTCTTGATCTGGTTGAACATTTTGACCTGACCAACAGAAAGAACGGGAAGGCACTGGCCCAGAAAAAACTGGAGAAGAACATCAAGCTGGTTAGATCAGAGTACGGAGAACTTCGCCTTCAGGTTTGGGATAAAAGTCCTGCGATGGCTGAACAGATCGCAAACGGGCTGATCGGAAAAACACAACAGGTTTTTGACGATATGTTCAGGCTGTACTACGAGAGGTCGATAGGAAACCTGAATGAAGAATTAAAAACAAGGAATGCGCTGTTGAAGCAGGATAGCTCGCTTGATCTTAAAGCAGAGCAGGTAAAAATCCGAAGCAGGATTTCCGAATACCAGATCACTAAACTGAATCCGCCGGCAGCTTTTTTTGTGATGGAGAAACCCTACCAGTCTGTTATCGCCGACAGGCCAAAAACCTTACTCAATGTGGTCATAAGTTTTTTCGCTTCGCTATTCACCATCCTGGCATGGATCGCGGCAAGAAGAAACCCTGGTTCCTGATATGAACGGTACGTTTTCATACCGTTTGTTGTTCGCATTCTCTATTGGGTTTATTGCCCTTGCCATCTTCTCAGGTCAGTATCTTTTCTTTGCGGTAGTGCCTGCAGTCATGTTGTTAGTAGCAGGCTTGGCCGAGCCGCGGATCCTGTTTTTTTGTTTGCTGTTCACCATTCCCCTTTCAACTGAATATCATTTCTCAAGATCTCTTGGTACGGATCTTCCCGACGAAACCCTGATGTGGATCCTGACACCCTTCGTATTTTTTATGATGGCCAGGAACTGGAGATCGATGTTCCGGTTGTTTTCGAATCCTCTCGTGATTGTTTTATTCATTTCGCTTTGCTGGACCCTGATCACGGTGTTCACCTCCATTTCGCCCCTGGTATCGTTCAAGTACCTGCTCGCCAAGATTTGGTATATCATTCCATTTGTATCTGGGACCTGGCTGTTTGTAGAATCAAAAAAGGACCTTAACAGGATCGGCTTAGTGCTGCTCATCCCGATGTTATTTGCGATCATTTTCATCATGATCCGGCATGCAAACCAGGGCTTCGGATTTGAAAAAGTTAACGCAGTAACCTCGCCGTTTTTTCGCAACCACGTCAATTATGGCGCATTGCTGGTTTGTTTAATACCCTTGGCCTGGGCTTTCTATAGGATGGGTAACAAGCTCTGGCTCGCTGCGTTGCTGATCATGATGACGGGTTTAATATTGTCATATTCAAGGGGAGCCTGGTTAGCACTCGGTGCGGGAATCATAGTGGTTTGGTTTATCAGGATGCGAATGCTTCAATGGCTATTGGCCGTTTCTGCTGTTTTTATTATCGGCATTAGTGCCTGGCTGATACAGGATAACAGGTACATGACCTATAAGCCGGTTTACGAACGAACGATATATCACCAGTCGTTCGACAAGCATATGGAAGCGACCTATAACATGCAGGATCTATCTACCATGGAAAGATTTTTCAGGTGGATCGCGGCAGTGAATATGGTAAAGGAAAACGGACTGATGGGTTCAGGGCCGAACAGTTTTTATCCTC
>JANMHK010000162.1:0-2663 GCA_031375135.1 Sphingobacteriales bacterium
GTGAAAGTTCCAGAAAACGCTCCGCCAATGTTTAATGTGATCGCCACAGATGACTTCTTATTCAATGGCCAGTTCGGAGTGATCGACGCCTGGTTTAAAGCCGGCAGACCCGTAGAATTTCATCTATATCAGAATGGAGGACATGGATTTGGCCTCGGCAATCCAAACAGAACCAGCAATCGCTGGTTTGATGCATTTATCCATTGGTTAGATGTAAATAAATTTTTAGTGGCCAGTAAAGCACAATAATACAGAAGGACGAGACATAGTATACATCAGTTTTGGTTTTACTCAGTATATTGAGTAATTTTACTCAATTCATTGAGTAATTTGTATTTCATGTTTGAACGTGCTCATTTACAGACACTTAGGCGTAGGATTGAAGACCCTCGAAAACATATTCAGGTAGTCATTGGACCGAGGCAAGTTGGAAAAACCACTTTGATAACCCAATTGCTGGCCCATTTCGAGGGTGCTAAGCTTTTCATTTCTGCCGATGCGATGGCCGTAGATAACGGTATTTGGTTAGACCAGCAATTTGAGCTTGCGAGGTTGATGATGCAACAACAGGGAGCCCCTACATTCTTATTAGTGATCGATGAAGTGCAGAAGATCAGCCAGTGGAGTGAAGTGGTGAAAAAGCATTGGGACAGAGATACCCGTGAAGGGCGGAACTTGAAACTAATACTATTGGGTTCTTCCAGACTGCTTTTGCAGCAAGGCCTGACAGAGTCACTTGCAGGGCGGTATGAGCTGCTTTATGTGGGCCATTGGTTATATCCAGAAATGCAGGCTGCATTTGGCTGGGATCTTTCCCATTACATCTGGTTTGGGGGGTATCCTGGATCTGCGTCCCTGATACAGGATGAAGATCGATGGAAGTTATACGTAAAAGATTCTTTGATAGAAAGCAGCATCTCCCGGGACATTTTGATGATGACCAGGGTAGATAAGCCTGCACTGATGAAACGACTTTTTGAATTGGGTTGCCTCTATTCTGGACAGATCCTTTCTTTTACCAAGATCATGGGTCAATTACAGGATGCTGGAAACACCACCACATTAGCACATTATCTTAATCTCCTGGATACGGCAGGCCTTGCGGCAGGACTTGAAAAATTCTCAGCTGATGTGATCCGTAAACGTGGCTCCAGTCCCAAATTCCAGGTATATAACACAGCCCTCATCAGTGCGCAGCGACCCGACAGGTTTATTGACGCCCTTTCGGATCCAGCAACATGGGGCAGGATGGTAGAAAGTGCAGTGGGAGCCCACCTGCTTAATCATGCTTTAAGAAAAGACTTCCAACTACATTACTGGCGGGAAAGATCAGATGAGGTAGACTTTGTTTTGCAAAAGGGTAAACGTTGCATAGCCCTCGAAGTCAAGAGCAATGCGACATCATCAGGTAAGGGCATGCAGGCTTTCAGTGACCGTTTTACTCCGGACCGTGTATTATTAATAGGTGAAGGCGGAATACCTTTGGAGCAATTTCTACGACTTGATCCGATGGATTTGTTTTAAACAATCTTGATTATTGTCCATGCCGCACCGAAACTATTGAATACACCGCGTATACAGGCAAATCTATATGTGCGTGAATTTGATTCCTCCGTAACTTCCATTCTCATATACTTATGTTATGATCAAATACATTGGGTTGGTAATCATTGCATGTTTGTTCTTGTCATTTGGTTTTCCTCCCAAAGAAAAATGGATCAAACTTTTCAACGGCAGGGATATTGACAACTGGACCGTAAAGATTTTTCATCATGAAGTTGGAGATAACTATGCCAATACTTTTCGTGCAGAAGAAGGGTTGATTAAAGTGAGATATGATAAGTACGAAAACTTTAATAACAGGTACGGGCACCTTTTTTACAATAAACCATTTTCATATTTCAAATTGCGTTTTGATTATCGATTTACAGGGATATGGCGCAAAGACGCTCCTTCATACACCCAAATAAATTCAGGTATCATGTATCATTCCCAGGATCCCAAAACGATTCTGAAAGAACAGGATTGGCCTATATCTGTTGAGTTTCAATTGTTGGGTGGATTGGATGATGGATTATCAAGACCAACAGGAAATATGTGTTCACCCGGCACCGATGTTTTCTTCAACGGAAAAAAAGATCCTCGTCATTGCATCAGTTCAAATTCTAAAACTTATCGTGGAGATCAATGGGTTCACGCTGAGTTGATTGTTCTTGGTGATTCCTTGGTTACCCATATCATCAATGGTGATACGGTACTTCAATATACCAAACCACAAATAGGAGGGGGCGTTGCAAACGGATATGATCCTGCTATAAAAATTGACGGGAAACTACTCAAGAAAGGTTTCATCGCATTGCAAAGCGAAGGCCAGGAAATTGATTTTAAAAATATAGAGTTGTTGGAATTGAAACACAAGAACTAGCATCATCTCCTTCTTTTAGAGACGGGGATGCCTAGAACTGCTCCTTGATAAAGACCTTATTGCGAGGCCGATCTTGATTTCATTTTATCATAAATTAATGTTGCTAAATTTTAAACAACCAAATAATATTCTACAACCCCACGCTTTTGAATAAGGCATTTAGTCAATGCGTATCTGATGGCCGTGGTGCACTTTGTTGTACATGTATGTCGTCAAACGAAAGTGTACTAGTTGCTAG
>JANMHK010000198.1:0-3695 GCA_031375135.1 Sphingobacteriales bacterium
CTTTATCATTGGCTTATATTTTTCTTACAAATTGAATGAGAAGCATGACCGCTAACGCCCGAGGCATTGCCGATGTTGAAGCGAAGAGACATGAAAAAAGCGAAGCGCATTTTCAATGGCTCGGGAGCTGAACAGCGGTGAACTTTGGGGAACCTCAATATCGGCAATGCTTTGTAAGCAGCCGTTGACGGTGGCTACCGCCCCCAAAGTTCTTGCCTCGGGCGTAAGCCAGACATCAGAGGCCGAGAGCTGCGAGCGAAGCATCGCAGCGCAGGCACCGCCAATGGCTGGCTTACGGTTAAGGCTTTGTGCAGGACGGGCATTCGAATTCTGTCGCTGGGTTGGCCGGGCACCGCTTGGGTGATTAAAGTTTAATGTCGGTAAGGCCAAATTACTGAAGCTCGGTCAGAATTACACATGCCCAGGATATATTCTGTCGCCCGGCTTACACAAAGTTGATGTTGTGCACTGTGCGGGCTATTTAGTATAGAACCGTTGACGAATGCTATTTTTATCTATTACAGTAAAGGCAGCAGATATGTCAATTTCATTTGATACCAATAATTCATATAAAAATTGACCAACAAAAAGTGGCCCATCCCCTTTTGATCTAAAATAAACTACTGAAGGCGGATTGTCCACTGCATATCTAAATATCAATTCCCCATAATCCCTGTCGAAAGTAAGTATGATTAAATCCTGTTCTTTGGCTAAACGCAAAACATCATTATCTGAAATTCCTTGATAGTTTTCCTGGACACTAACAACAATATAACCTTGCTCCCTCAAATACAAAATACTTGGTCGTGGAAAATTTTCATTAGCTAAAAACATATCAAGCTGAAATAGGGAAATAAAGTTCTTGCTGCATGCAATCTTTTAAATAGGCAAATACCGCACGGAGAGAATCTTCGGTGAGTGATGGATAAGACTCCAGTATTTGCTTTTCGTTCCATCCAGATTCAAATAATTCTAATATAAGTTCAACAGATATCCTTGTCCCCTTAATAGTGGGCTTACCAAGTAATACTTGTTTATCAGAAACTATATGGTCTTGCCATTTCATTTAGCAAATATACAATTTTTGGTGGCCCACAAAGCATAGTGCACAACGGGCAGGGCTTGCTGCAGGGCTGGAATTCATTGCTTGTCCGCCCGGAACCGCTGCTGATTAAAGATATAAAAGTACAGGTTAACATACAAAAGCCCAACAATGTACGTCCTGCCCAGATGAAGCACAACAGTGATAAAATGACCATTGCTTCAATGTCCAGCCAGCCTTGCAGCAAACCCAATGTTGCCTGCCGTGTTGTTCCACTACTGCCTTGGATAAGGAAAAATAGTCTTCGTGATTGTCTTTCCCTGAACTGTTTTTGAAGCAACTACCTGTTCGGGTGCCTTTGACTTTTCTACCCAGTCAACAATCTGAGCAACCCAGTCCACGTTGTCACAACCTCTACCATCGCCACAATGCAATACGCCTGGAAGAAGAAACAGTCTTGCATACGATGGTGCAGCCTTGTCGCTTTTCAATATTCCTTCATAATGTTCGATGGTTGCATATGCAGAAAGAGCCGGATCATTCCACCCGTGGTAGAAGATAATCTTCCCATTGCGTTTTTTAAATTCACTGTAATCTGTACGGGTGGCATCCAAATAAGACGAAGCATACAAAGTCTGGGCCTCAAAATTTTTAAAGTCGTACTTTGAATAATCCCAGGTGGAATCGTTAAAAACAAGATATTTAAAAATATTGGTAGAAAACATATAATGTAAACTGGGAGCATTTTGCATATACGGACTTGTTCCCGTGATCCAGACATCCCATGAGCCCATTTCAGCTTCTGCACCAAACGGAAAGCCCGGATAAATTTGTTTTCCTTCAACCACCAAAGGACTGTAAACCGCCTTGATTGCGGCGAGCTGCTGTTTCGTAAAGCATCCGTTTCCTGCTTGTCCATCGAGGCACACTGGCAATTTTGAAAAATCAAATTTGCATTTGCGGGGGTCTTCAATAATACTGTCTGCAGCACCGTCGAGCTTATCGCATTGCTTCAGCACTTCGTTTTGTAAAAGTTTGAGGTTATCATTTGTAATTACTGGCTTCAGATTATTTGGATCAGGATAATTGTTTTGAGCCTCTTGGAGAAATTTTGCTGCAGTAGCCGGCCATCCATATGCTGGCGCACCGGCCACAATCCCATCAAAATCTTCGGGGTAATATTGGGCTTCAACCATTGCCTGTCCGCCACCCCGGGAGCAACCGATAAAGTATGATTTAGCAGGTGCTGCACAATAATAATTTTGCATGATCAGTTTCGATACCACGGCCGTACGGTGTATAGCGAGCCTCCCGAAATTCAACTGGCGTTCCATGTTGTTGTAAGCCCATTTTGCATCTTCGCCTCCCCGGTGCCCTGCATCAGTGCCTGCGGTAGCAAAGCCATCGTTCACTTTGTCACGGAATCCATTTTGAATACTGCCAACAAAACCACCACCTCCTGACATGAGGAAACGACCGTTACTTCCAGCCGGTAATAAAAGTTCAAAATTTATTTCCTTGCTTATCCTGCCGAGCACACGACAGAAAGGTTTATTTATTATGACAGTTGGCATCCATGGTTCATTCGGATTTTTGATGGTGTCCAGAGCTTTTGCTTCAGCAACCAAAATCGTAACATCCGGAAGCTGAAGCTTCTTTAACTCCTCACAAGCCTTACAAAATTTGACACTTTGTGCTGAAGCTATGCTGCTGACAAACAGCATTGCAATAGAGATAATGAACTTTTTCATACGATGATTTATTTTAGTAATGTGCGATTATTGTGTCGAATAATAAACTGCCTGTGGACAGTCAGCCCGAAGATTTGCAATAGTCGAGGTCTGTCTAACATGGCAGGCAACTCTTAAATATACTAACAAACCGTTGGCTCTGACTAGTGGGATATTTGGAAGTTTCTTGATGGTAAGTTATTATGCAACACATACTTATACAATAAAATATATTTTGCGTAGAAAAAATGCGTGATGCGTGGAATGTATTGTTGGGCTGGGGTGGAAATACAAAATGCGAATTGCGCAAAATAAGTTGGAAGCCTAACAACTGCTGGATCAGGGTAATTTCTGTTCCTAATTCTAATATATGCGTTGCATAGCTAAGCCTTAACCCATGTATCCCCAGTTTCTTGCTCATCTTCGTTTCTGCCTCAGGTGAATTTGCATAACGGTCTTTCTTACCCTTTCCTCGTTGAATGAATACCTGGATGTTTATGCTATCCACATCCTTTACCTATAGTGCTACAATCTAGCCCACGCGCAATCCCATCTCATAACACAATTTCAAAATCGTATTGTGCTTTAAATTGGTGGTGACTTCAAACATCTTTTGCAAATCCTGGATACTGGTCACCTGCGGAAGAAGCGATGGCCGCTTAGGCTTTGGAATGTCCAGGAAAATCTTGTCCTGGCGTAATACCTGTTCATAGTAGAATTTTATCGCATTGATCCTGCTATGCAACGTATTCTCCAATAACTTAAACTGCTGCAAACATTGAAGCAGGTAAGTTCTGATCTCCTCGCTAGTGAAACGGTCTACATCCAGACTAATGAAAAAATACAGGTACTGCATCCACTCATTGCAATACGTTCTGCTGGTTTAAATTGACAGATCCAATCGCAGCACAGTCATTCCCGGA
>JANMHK010000200.1:0-17094 GCA_031375135.1 Sphingobacteriales bacterium
TGGCTGAAGGGCCAGCATCATCACTGAATTAAAACCCAGCCACCAAAACAGGCGGTTATCGTCGGTTGACAATCCTATGGTGGCCCACCAGAGCAGGAATGTAGTTACGCTGAAACCAACAGTCAGTGCATAGCTTACGTAGCCAGTGCCATAATAAAATCCAACTTCAATTTCGGTAGGCTGACCGCAAACCGGGCACTTGGGGTACATCTTAACAGTGTTCTTCAGATCGTAAGGCCTGGAGGATGTGAAGATCTTTCCGGTTCTGCATCTTGGGCAACGGTTATCCAGTGTACTAACCAGGTAACTCGGTCTTCCCGGCTTTAAGCTTTCTTGCTTCATTAGTTGTTCTCCTTTTCAAATGCATTCATCAATCGTTCCATTTTCATGCTCCGCGAGCCTTTGATCAGAAGCAGGCTGTCATGCAGCTGTTGGTCCTTAAGCCATTGCGCCGCACTGTCTGCATCCGGGAAGTAACGATAATCATGGGCCGTTTTTTCAAAATCGCCTCCCACCAGGATAACATCTTTCCAAACATGTTGTTTAAGCAGGTCCACGATGCCCTGGTGCTCCAGCACGCTATCATCACCAAGCTCCATCATGCCGCCAATACAAACATATTTAGAATCATGCGACTGCTTCGAGAAATTTTCCAGTGCAGCCCTCATACTGGATGGGTTTGCATTATAGGCATCAAGTATAATGGAATTGCTGTTCTTCTGTACCAGTTGAGAGCGGCTGTTGGTGGGATGGTATTGTTCAATGGCAGCCTTGATCTTTTCAGGAGGCACCCCAAAGAAATGGCCCACCGTAACGGCCCCAAGTATATTGGGCAGATTATAATCGCCCACGAGATGGGAAGCAATGGTATCTAGCGGAGTACCCTGCAGCATCTTTACCAGCAGGAAAGGCTCGCTTTGCAAAACCTCGCCGGTCACTTGTGCATCGTGCGTTCCATAGGAAACAATATGCTCCAGCCCGCTGCTCATGTTATGGAAGTAGTCGTAATCCCACATTATAAAAGCAGTTCCGCTATGATGACGAAGATGGTCAAACAGTTCACCCTTTCCTTTTCTCACGCCTTCGACACCGCCAAAGCCTTCCAAATGGGCCTTGCCACAATTGGTGATCATTCCATGCGTGGGAAGGGTATAAGCGCAGTAGCTTTCTATTTCTTTCTGGTGATTGGCTCCCATTTCTATCACGGCTATTTCAGCGTCGTTTGGAACAGAGAGAATGGTCAATGGAACACCAATATGATTGTTGAGATTACCCTGGGTAGTGGTGGCTCTATAGGCGCTGCTGAGCACCGCAAAGATCAACTCCTTGGTAGTTGTTTTACCGTTGCTGCCGGTAATGGCCAGAAACGGAATATCGAGTTGTTTGCGGTGGTGCAAAGCTAGTTTTTGCAAGGTCTCCAACGCATTGTCAACAAGGAAAACGCGGTTGTCCGAGATGCCTGTATCCTCATCGACCACTACCGCGGCAGCGCCTTTTTCCAGGGCTGCAGATGCAAATTGGTTACCGTTGAAACTGGGTCCTTTTAACGCAAAGAAGATATCTCCTTCCTGAAGTTGCCGCGTATCTGTTTTAACGCTGGGATGTTTTAAGTAAACTTCGTAAAGCGCTGCGATCATTCCGCGAAGATACGACAGAGAGGCAGCACAAGGATATGCTAAACGAACAAAGCCACCGCAGGGGTGGCTTTGTTTATATTTCGATTCTGATTCGACTATTTTTTCCTGGTGTTCTGTCTGCGTTTTCCAAAATGTTGGCCGTTCTTGAAACCATTTCCTTCCTGGCTTCCTACACGGTCCATTGCACAACGGAATCCGATGGTTGCACTGGCCTGATCTTCTTCAAGATGACGGCGTGTGCCGGGGCTCAGCCAATAAGGACGATCGTTCCAGCTTCCGCCTTTAAATACCCTTGATTTGTCGCTGACCAAACTTGTTTTTGCATAACCATACATCACCATGGATGCAGAGTCACCATCAAGATAATTGATCACGTTACCGCGCTGGTAGTTTCTCCTGTTCTTAGATTCTTCGTCAGTCACGTTGGTGTATTTAACACGACCAAGACTGTCGCGCTCAAATTCGCCATTTTCGTTCTTAGTCAGTTTCTTGAACTGGTTACCACGGAAGGGGTTGAAATCATCCACGTCCATATTTGACATTGGGCGGAACACATCGGCAACCCACTCATTCACGTTTCCAGACATGTTGTAAAGTCCGAACCCATTAGGAAGGAAAGCTTCAATGGGACCAGGGATGGCGGCATTATCGTTCAGTCCACCGGCTACACCCATGTTATCGCCAGCACCTCTTTTAAAGTTGGCCATGAACTTACCCTGCCATGTACCGCTGCGGGTTTCACGCAATCCGTTTACATTGTTTCCCCAGGCGAACACCTGCTTGTTCATGATCAATTCCTCACCACGCTTACCTTCTTTTTTCTTGGTCTTCGGGTTTTGGTTGATCAGGCCATAAGCGGCATATTCCCATTCTGCTTCTGTTGGCAGACGATAGTCGGGCAACAGATAACCATCTTCAAACTTCACGTAGTTACGTGGTTTGCCGTTGGCGTCCAGTAATGGATTTTTCTTAGCACTGACTTTGCCAGGCTGTGGAGAATATAATCCGAGTAAATATGATTTGGTAGTGAAGTTTTCTTCACCCTGCCCCTGAAGGGTCTTGAGTTGATTTTTATTGATGTATCCTTTTTCGCTCAGGATCAACTCGTTTACACGGTTGCTCCTCCAGATACAGAAGTCATTGGCCTGCCTCCAGTTTACACCCACAACAGGATAGTAGTTGTAAGAAGGGTGGCGGAAATAATATTCTACCAGGGGTTCGTTAGCCGCAAGTTCAGACCTCCATACCAGCGTGTCAGGCTTAGCACCTTCCACCACATTGGCGAACTGGGGATCATCAAATGCGTTTTCGAGCCAGTAGAGATATTCACGGTAGTGAACGTTCGCTACTTCGGTACGATCGATCAGGAACGAGGATACGGTAACCCTGCGGGGTACGTTGTTCCAATCGCCCATCACGTCTTCTTCAGTGGCACCCATGGTGAATGTACCACCCTGGACGAACACCAGTCCGGGTCCGGTCTTCTGTTCCCTTTCTTTGGAAACATTATAGCCGCCCATATTCTTGTCATTGTAGTTCCAACCAGTAACGGTTGACTTGTCATGCTTTTTCTTGCCTAACATTCCATTCTTACACGACGCTAAGAGGGATACGGCCGCAAGTAGTACAAAAAGGTTTTTCATGCTTATCTTCTGCATTTTGCTGGATTTAACTAGTGGATAACGAGCGTTGTTATCAGAATATTGTACCGGAACCCACTGAATATTATTACAATGAACTGCGAATTTATAGGTTTTATACTATCCATACCCCCTGTTTTCCAAAGAATTACTGTTTACTAAATGCTAATTTTGAACGGATGCCCCGTATGTTGCAATCCTGCCTGATGCTCATTTTCATCGTTCTGACCTGTATGCAGGCCCGGGCGCAAAGGCAATACACGTCCAACAGCATTTTATCCACAGGGGTATGGTACAAAATTTCCATTGCTTCAAGAGGGGTCTTTAAAGTAGATGCGGCTATGCTCTCCAGGGTTGGGGTCAGCCTGCCCGTTCCCAGTGCCTCGATCAGGCTATTTGGAAATGGGGGCGAGATGCTCCCTGAACAAAACTCAGCTCCGCGAACCGACGATCTGAAAGAAAATTCGATATTGGTCGAAGACGGAGGTGACGGCAGTTTTGCCGGAAACGATTATTTCCTTTTTTACGCTCCGGGACCGGATAGTTGGTTATTTGACGCACAAGCGAACCGATTCAGGTACCAGCATAACCTGTATTCCGACAGTGCCTGGTATTTTATTACGTTTGGAGGCACGGGTAAAAGGGTGCCCTTGCAATCAAATCAGCCTGCTCCCGTGGTGGTCAACGAGTACGATGAGTACTATGCCCATGAATTGGACCAGGTCAATTTCCTGAATAGTGGTAAGGAATGGTATGGGGAAGAATTTGGAACTGGCCCGGGCCGTCAGTCCGTCCGGCAGTTTAATATTCCTCTGAAGAATGTAGTGACTGGAAAGCCGTTGACCCTGTATTCCGAACTGATTGCGCGTTCTGCGGGTCAATACAGCAGATTTGAGGTCCGGCTGAACAACTCCTTGGTGCAGCAGCTTTCAATGGCCCCGTTGCCGGGCATCGCCTACGAGCCAGTGGCCACACCCGCTTCTGAGACAGCCATTACTACCGCCCCCTCTTCTGATCTTACCCTCAGTTATAGTTTTTTTCCAGGAAGCGTGAATGGCCAGGGCTGGATGAATAAATTTGAGTTGATGTTCAGGCGCAGGCTGGACATGAGCGGCCTGGGGTTCATGGTTTTCCGGGACAGGTCGCTGGTGGGGCAGTACCCTGCCGTGCGATATGCCATTGAAGGGGCAACCAATGGAACCAGGGTATGGGAAGTCACAGATCCTGCATCGGCTGTTGAGCATCGTGCAACAAGGTCGGGCGCAGCATTAGAATTTAGCAATGATTGCACGGTACAACGGGAGTATATTTCGTTTAGTCCTGACCGGTATTTGACCCCTTTGGTAACGGGCAGAATCAACAATCAGAATCTGCATCGTCCGATCAATATTCAGTACCTGATCATTAGCCATCCGTCGTTATTGCCTGAGGCGGAGCGGATCGCCAGGTTCCATAAAGAGTTAAATAATCTGGAACCGCTGGTGGTGAATGTAGAGCAGCTCTACCAGGAATTTTCTTCCGGATCCCAGGATCCGGCAGCGATCAGGGATTTTGTGAAGATGTATTTTGACCGTGCAGGGAGCGATAGCACAAAAAGGCCAAAATATCTGCTGTTATTGGGCGATGCTTCGTATGATTATAAGACAAATTTGTCGAAGGCAGCACAGGTGGCCGCTTTTCAGTCATCGTTCTCACTGGATCCGCTGACCAGTTATACCTCTGATGATTTTTTCGGGTTCCTTGAGGATCAGGAAGATATTAATTCTGCCACCACCAATAATGACCTGGATATCGGGATCGGGCGGATCCCGGCGGCTACACCAGAGGAGGCGAGGGCCTATGTTGACAAGTTATTGAACTATGTCAAATCATTCGGGCCCTGGCGGACCCAGGCTAATTTTATTGCAGATGACGAGGACCAGAACCTCCACCTTCAGGATGCGGAGCTGATATCGACCACGGCCCGCCTGACAGATCCTGATCTTAATATAGGAAAGATCTACCTGGATGCTTATCCGCAGGAAAGCGGAGCGGGAGGCGCTCGTTATCCCCAGGTGAACGAAGCGATCAACAGGAAGATGTTTACGGGTAACCTGATCTGGAATTACAGTGGACATGGGGGCAACAAGCGGCTGGCCCAGGAGGCGGTGTTGGAAGAAGATATGGTCAGCATCTGGAACAATGAACAGAAACTGCCCTTGTTTATTACGGCCACCTGTGACTTTGCACCTTATGATAATCCTGCCATTAGATCAATTGGGGAAAATATTCTGTTAAGGCCAAAAAATGGCGGGATTGCTTTGATGACCACCACCCGCCTGGTATTTGCATTTTCAAACAGGATCATCAACAATAACTATATCGCAACGGCCATGACGCGAAACCCAGACGGGAGCTTCCTGAGCCTGGGGGATGCAGTCAAAAGGGCCAAGAACTTCACTTACCAAACCACCTCGGATATCCTGAACAACAGGAAATTCACGCTGCTTGGTGATCCCGCCCTAACGCTCGCTTATCCCCGGTATCATGTAACAACAACCACGATAAACGGCAATCCGGTGGCTGGATTCACAGACACGATCAAGGCGCTGAACCGCTATACCATCAATGGCGAGGTTCGAAATGATAATGGTCAATTGATGACTGACTTTTCAGGGACCGTTTATCCTTCGCTGTACGACAAGGCCCAGCAGCAGACCACGCGAGCCAATGACCCGGGAAGTATAAAAGCAAATTTTGAGCAGCAGCAGAACCTGGTTTATAACGGAAAGGCAAAAGTTCAGCAAGGGAAATTCAGTTTCACCTTTATTGTGCCCAAAGATATAGACCTGAGAACGGGCAAGGGTAAACTGAGTTATTATGCAGATAATGGAGCCATAGATGCTGCGGGTTCGGAAAAGGACTATTATATAGGCGGCCTTGGAAATGAAGTAAAAGATGATGGGCAAGGTCCCGGAATAAAAGCCTTTATGAATGATGAAAAATTTGTCAACGGGGGTCTGGTGAACGAAACACCGGTTTTGATCCTAAAGCTTCAGGATTCTTCGGGATTGAATACGGTAGGAACAGGGATCGGACATGATATGATTGCGATACTGGACAACAATACCAGCAATGTATATGTACTGAATGACTTTTACGAGGCTGAAAGCGGAAGTTATCAGGCGGGCACGGTAAGGTTTCCATTATCCCGCCTGGAGGAGGGATTTCACGCCATGAAGATCAGGGTATGGGACATATTTAATAACGCCACCGAACAGATCCTGGAGTTTAAAGTGGTCCGGAAGGAGGAATTGGAACTAAAACACGTATTAAATTATCCAAACCCCTTTACCACCAAAACCAATTTCTGGTTCGAGCATAACCGGCCTTCGGAAGATCTTTTGGTCACCGTCAGGATCATGACCATCACAGGTAAAGTGGTGAAAACCATAGCGAAAACAATAAACACCCCCGGAAATCGTTCTGATGAGATTGAATGGAATGGGAAAGATGATTATGGTGAGAAGCTGGGAAGGGGCGTTTATTTATACCAGATTTTGGTAAAAACAAGGGCCGGGCGTCAGCAACATAAGTTGGAAAAGCTCGTTATTCTTTGAAAGTATCTAAAAAACTGTATTTTTGACTACTCCTAAATGAAAGAATGGCATAAACTCTACTCCTTAATTTTTCTTAGTTATTAAAGCCAAACTTAAATTTTCATGAAACATTTGATCAAGTGTATTACTGCGTCAGCAGTGAGTGTGTGTGTCGCTATAGGAACGGTCCAGGGTCAAACTAATCAACTGAACGTAGTCACTTCTGCGGTTCCCTTTCTTCGGATCTCTCCGGATCCAAGGGCAGGCGGTATGGGAGAATTGTCAACTGCAACATCCCCGGATGTAAACGCGCAGTTCTACAATCTGGCAAAATATCCATTCGCTAAAACTAAATCTTCAGCCGGTCTTACTTATACTCCCTGGTTGAAAGACCTCGGATTGAATGATGTGTTTCTTGCCTCTTTGGCCGGATATACGCAGTTTGGAGAAAACAATGAGCAGGCCATCTCTGCAGGGATGCGTTATTTCAGCTTAGGTAATATTCAGTTCACGGATAATCTCGGGAATGACCTGAATTCGTTCAGGCCGCGCGAGTTCTCTTTCGACCTCGGTTATTCAAGGAAACTATCTGATAAGATGGCCATCGGGCTCGGCTTGCGTTATATCAATTCAAATCTGGCAGGTGGCCAGGCCGTGAATGGTGTATCGTATAAAGCGGGTAATGCAGTAGCTGGTGATATCGGCCTTTATTATACAGGCGCAGATGAAAAAGGTTCGGGATGGAATTTTGCAGCTGCACTGACCAATCTCGGTTCTAAGATCGGTTACACAGATGATCCCAATCAGAAAGATTTTATACCTGCTAACTTGGCTCTCGGTGCAGTATACACGACCACTTTGCAGGAAGTACACAGACTGTCATTTGGTATAGACATTAATAAACTGCTTGTTCCTACACCGCCTGCATTGGGCGACTCTGCAGGTCTTGTTAAATATCGTGAGCAGGGTGTGGTAAGCAGTTGGTTCACTTCTTTTGGTGATGCCCCAGGCGGAATGAGCGAAGAGTTGCGTGAATTTTATTTCTCCGTTGGTGCTGAGTATTGGTACAATGAGCAGTTCGCTTTCAGGGCTGGTTATTTTCATGAGGACAAGACTAAAGGTAACCGCCAGTATTTTACAGTAGGTGCGGGTGTAAAGTATAACATGTTTGGATTGAATTTTTCTTACCTGATCCCTTCGGGCAATGGTGTGAATCGAAATCCCCTTTCAAATACGATTCGTTTTGGATTGACATTTGATTTTGGCGCTGAAGGCGGACAGTAATTAGCAGCAATAAATCATTAGCCGGAAGAGCGGGTCATTATTTATTTGACTTTTGCCTTCCGGCTTTTTACTTTTAATGATATGTATAGAATTGGATCAGGCATAGATTTCCACCAGCTTGTCGAAAACCGTGATTTCTGGTTAGGCGGAATCAAGATCCCTCATCATAAGGGAGCGAAAGGACATAGCGATGCAGACGTGTTGTTGCATGCCATCTGCGACGCACTGCTGGGAGCGCTTGGCCTGGGCGATATCGGCGTGCATTTCCCTGATACCAGTGATGAATTTAAGAATATCGACAGCAAGATCCTTTTACGTAGGACCTATGCCCTGATCGTTAACGAGGGATATAAGGTGGTAAATCTTGACACTACCCTTTGCCTCGAAGCGCCCAAGATCAAGCCATATGTTCCGGAGATGCAACAAGTAATTGCGGATATTTTGCAGGTTACAATCAAAGAGGTTTCAATCAAAGCAACTACAACAGAGAAAATGGGATTTGCCGGTCGGGAAGAAGGTCTCGTTGCCTATGCCACCGTATTATTGCAAAAAGGCTGACAAAACATTTAAAGCGCCCAGGCAGAAAATGTTATAATCCTCATATTCATCGCATGGCTGCCACTTTTATCAGGTTATAAATCCTAGTTTTGTGGCTATGGCCGTGGTCAATATCCCTATTGTCAATTTGTCTAATAATCCCTTGCCTGAATATGCTACCCAAGGCTCGTCAGGGATGGATCTTCGTGCCAATTTGAGTGAGCATCTAACCTTTCATCCTTTGCAGAGACAACTCGTGCCCACTGGCATCAGTATTGAATTACCTGAAGGATATGAAGCCCAGGTCAGGCCCAGAAGCGGACTGGCATTGAAGCAGGGATTCACCTGCCTGAATTCACCGGGGACGATTGATGCTGATTACAGGGGTGAGATCAAAGTGATCCTGATCAATCTTTCACAGGAAGTTCAGGTGATCCATCCCGGCGATCGAATTGCACAACTGGTGATCCAACAAGTGGATAAAGCAAACTGGCAGCCTACCGTGTCATTAAGCGAAACCGAGCGTGCAGAAGGTGGATTTGGCCATACCGGAAAACATTAAAAAAGCATGATGAAGTATATACTCCCGTTGTTGTTGATCATTCTGTTTGCATCGTGCAGGTCGGCCCGTAAGATCTCTACCGCTATTCCTAAGCAGGACAGCGCCGTTGTGATCCTGAATCCAATGAATACTGATTCGGCCACGAAAGTGACCGCGACCCTGGCAAAAATCAAAACAGATAAAATTGATTTCAATACTTTCTCTTCGAAAATGAAAATCAATTACGAAGGAAAGGACAGAAAGCTGAATGACGTCAACGCCTTTTTAAGGATGAAAAAAGATAGTGTGATCTGGGTTTCCATTGTTGCGGTGCTGGGGATCGAAGCGTTCAGGGTCATGATCACGCCTGATACCGTGAGTGTAATGGATAAGTTAAACAAGACCATACAGTATCATCCATTCGAGTATCTCAGGGAGATTACGAAGTTGCCCATTGACTTCAAATCGCTGCAGGACCTGATACTGGGTAATCCGATCTTCCTCGATTCGAATGTGGTTGCATACAGTGAAAATGATAAATATACTTCGCTGACTACCCTTGGTAAATTGTTCAAGAATTTCAGTACGTTCGTTAATCCACAGCTAAGCCTTGAACGTTCGAAACTGGATGATGTGGATTCTTTTAACAGCCGAAGTGCGGATCTGTTTTATCAGGATTATGAGCAGAACAATCAACTTTTATTTTCCACTAAACGGAAGATCTCAATAGCCGACAAATCGCGTATTGAGATTGAATTGGAGTTCAAGCAGGTGTTGTTCAATACTCCAATGAATTTTCCATTCAGTGTCAAGGAAGATTATAAATTGAAATAAATTTAACAGTCTGACTAAGGCCCGGTTCGTATTTAGATAAATCCATAATTATTTTTGGGAATGCGAAAAATTTTGTTGTACCTGTTGGCATTAAGTCTTTCCGGAATTGCGCTTGGGCAATCGAGGGATGACCTTGAACGAAAAAGAAAAGAGATCCAACAGGAGATCGCAGAACTGCAACGTAGCCAGAATCTGATACAGAAAGATAAAAAAGCGAATCTTGCTCAACTGGCGATCATACAGAATAAGATCAAAAAAAGAAATGCCGTTATCAATAATATCAGCGACCAGGTGCAACTGATCGACAACAGTATTTTTTCCAATAATAGGGAGATCTACCGCCTCAAGAAACAGTTGGATACGTTGAAAGGCCATTATGCAAAAACCGTTGTCTATGCCTATCAGAACAGGAGTAACTATGATATGATCAATTTCCTGTTTTCCTCGGTGAGTTTTAATGACGCCATCAGAAGGGTTCAGTATCTAAAAAGCTACCGTGGATACCGGGAGGAGCAGGTAGCCAATATCACAAAGACCCAGCAATTACTGGAACAGAAGATCAACACGCTTTCAGAGAATAAGAAAGAGAAAAGCAAGGTGCTGATGGAGCAGACAAAGGAAATGAAGACCCTGGAAGATGAGAAGAAGGAACAGAATAATTTTGTGAGTAAACTGAAGGCCAGGGAAAAGGAACTTGGCAAAGAAATGGCGGCCAAGAAACGAGTAGCCAACAACCTTCAAAACGCGATCGCCGCGATCGTAAAAAGGGAAATTGAAGCGGCGCGGAAAAAAGCTGAAGAAGAAGCCAGAAGAGAAGCGGCTGCCAGGACCGCTGCCGCCAAGGCAGCAGGCAACGAATCTACTGGCAATGCTTCAGCCGCTACCAAGCCCGCTAACAACGCAACGGTACCCTCCCGGAAATATAACGTATTGGAAAGTACGCCCGAGGTGACGAAGGTGTCGATGAATTTCGAACAGAATAAACGCAACCTGCCCTGGCCGGTTGACAAGGGAACCATCAGCTCTCCTTTCGGGCGAAGAAAAATTGAAGGAACAAGTCTGTTTGAAGACAATTCAGGGGTAACCATCGCCACGGTTCCAGGGGCTAATGTAAAAGCCGTATTCGAAGGCGTTGTATCTGCCGTTTACGATATCCAGGGCTCGCAGACTATTACTATCAAGCACGGTAAATATTTCACTACGTATTACAATCTTTCGTCTGTAGCGGTAAATAAGAACGATCAGGTCAAGATGGGTCAGAGCCTTGGTAAAGCAGGAGTAAATGATGACGGTGATGGAGAGATTCTTTTTCTTGTTAACTTAGAGAGCAGGCTGATGGATCCGGAGCAATGGCTGAAACCGAGATGATCAGTTCCCTTAAGCAGTTAACCCATCCAACTAATCATATGATCAAGCTCAAGTTTCTCCTGATTGGCGTTTTGTGTATTCAATCGGCGTCGGCTCAAGACATGTGGAAGTATTTTACACCTGCAGATTTTGCAGCGAGAAGGACGAGCCTGATGAAGCAAATTGGTGATGGTGTCGCGATCCTTCAGGGCGCAGAACTGCCGGAGCCTTATATAAAGTTCAGACAGGATAATAACTTCTATTATCTGTCGGGTGTAGAAGCCCCGAGCGCCATGCTGATCATTGACGGAAAAAATAAGACCACTACGCTGTTGGTTCCCGATAATATACCCGGAGATATTAAAGAAGAAGCGCTGATCAAAGCAGGCCCTGAAGCCGCAAAATTATACCAGGTTGAAACAGTAGCATCAAAGTCCCGGGCTGTTTCGATACTTCAATCACTGGCTACCCCTGACCGGGCTTTTTATCTGGTCAGCACCCCTGAGGAAACAGCTGAAGCGACTCGCGACAGAAGTGTAGTTACAAGAATCAACCGCATGAAAGATCCCCTGGATGGCCGGGTATCTAAAGAGATCAATTTCTACTCGAAAATAAAAGAGAATTTCCCGGGGGTTTTGATCAAAGATCTCTCCCCCATACTCGATCTGATGCGTTGGGTCAAGGATGAAAAAGAGATCGCTGTTATTCGCGACGGTGGCACCATTGGCGCACGAGGGTTTGACGAGGCCATGCGTGTCACCAAACCCGGAGTTTACGAGTACCAGGTAGTGGCGGCCTGCGATTTCGTCTACCAGAATGAGGGCGCCATGGGCCCGGCTTATTTTGCCATTGCTGCATCCGGAGAAAGGGGTTTAAGCTGGCATTATAATGCGAACAATCATCCCATGAAAGACGGAGATGTGATTCTCCTGGACTATGCCCCTGATTACTATTATTACACTACAGATATCACCCGCACCTGGCCGGTGAATGGCAAGTTTACCGACGTACAATTGAAGTATTACAATTGCATCAAAGAAGCGGAAGAGAAAGTGATAGCTGCCATGAAACCAGGTGTGACGGTTCCCGAGCTTGAGGCCATTGCAAAAGCAGTTTATGTAAAACATGGCCTGGAGAAAAACTGGCCGAACTATATTGGTCATTTTGTTGGTATGGCCGTGCACGATGTGGGGCCTTATGATAAGCCATTCGAAAAAGGAGTGGTGTTCAATGTAGAGCCGATCATTGAGGACAAGGAACTGAAGATCCATTTACGCCTGGAAGACACCGTAGTGATTACAGCAACGGGTTCTGAAAATCTAACTTCTAAAACCACAACGGTTCCCGAGAATATTTATCGCCTCATCAAGGAAAAGGGTATCATGGAAAAATAGCAGAGCTGTTACAACTTGATGGATTCCCCTTTTACCACCGTCTCGTACAATCTTTCATAGTCAGGGATAATGTTGTGGATATCGAATTTTAGTGCCTGCGCTTTTGCGGCTTCTCTAAACTTCGCTAAACGTTCGTCGTCGTTCAGGATGTCCAGCGCGAAATCGCTCATCGCATTGATATCGCCGATGTCGGCCATATAACCACAAACTCCCTGTTCAATTACCTCAGGTAATCCACCTGCATTGGAAGAGACCACTGCAGCGCCTGCTGCCATGGCTTCCAAGGCAGCAAGTCCAAAACTTTCATATTCGGAGGGCAATAAGAAAAGATCCGTTACAGCAAAGATTTCTTCCATGTCCTGCTGCTTACCCACAAATCGAATCTCGTCGCAGATTCCCAGTTCCCTCGCAAGCTCTTCTGCCATTGGCCGTTCTGGTCCATCACCCACGAGCAGGAGTTTGGAAGGCTTTTGTTTGTTCACTTTATCAAAAATTCTGATCACATCTTGAACCCGCTTTATCTTCCTGAAATTGGAAGCGTGCATCAGGATACGCTCGCCCTGGGGAGCAATCACTTTTCGAAATGCATCAATAGGTTTTTTATCGAATCGGGCAACATCCACAAAATTGTAAATGACTTCGATCTCTTTTTCAATGGTGAACGTCGCGTATGTTTCTTCTCTAAGGTTGTTTGATACGGCGGTGATCGCATCGCTTTGGTTAATGGAAAATGCAACCACTGGTGCATAGGTCTTATCTTTTCCAACCAGCGTAATATCTGTACCGTGCAGGGTGGTGATCACAGGAATACTCCGGCCTTCTTCTTCCAATATCTTCTTTGCCATATAGGCTGCTGCAGCATGGGGAATGGCATAATGGACGTGCAGCAGGTCAAGGTGATTGTTCCTGATCACATCCACCATCGTACTGGCAAGGGCCGTTTCGTAAGGCGGATAGTCGAATAGGGGGTAGGTTGGCACACGCACTTCATGATAGAAGATATTGGCGCTAAAACCTGTCAGCCTGACGGGCTGCTGGTAAGTTATAAAGTGTATATTATGGCCTTTATCAGCCAGCGCTTTTCCAAGTTCAGTAGCCAATACACCACTGCCGCCAAAGGTTGGGTAGCAAACAATCCCGATATTCATTAAACGAAGATAATAATTAGTAAGATAGTTGGACGAATGGCGGTGGTAAGGGTAACTTAAGAAGGAGGAATGGGAGCCCAGGCTGATTATTGTCTCAATTTACCCTTTGATTGGGGGTATTTTAAGAACATTCAGTATTTTTCAGCCATAAATCATTGTATGGGAAGATTCATCGGCACGTTCTTTTTTATTCTGCTCATAGTTATAGGTGCCTTCATTTACTGGAAGTACTATTTTGTATTTGGGGAAGGCGCAAAGGCCGGGGAGCTTAATTTCCTGGTAAAGAAGGGTTATGTCTTTAAGACCTGGGAAGGCAAATTGGTTCAGGCTGGCCTCCGTTCCCAGTCGCCCAATACGATACAGTCGTACGAATTTGAGTTTTCCATTTCCAATGAAGCAGTAGCCCAAAAGCTGATGTCGAACGAAGGCCGTATGGTGAATCTCCATTACAAGGAGTATAAGGGTTCGTTACCCTGGAGAGGCCATAGCGCGTACATTGTGGACAGTGTGATTTCTATTGTAGACCATAAGTGATTGGTATATATGCGCAAACTTTTCATGGCAGTTCTTGCAGGACTGTTTTCCCCCTTTATATCTAGTGCACAGGAAGATTCAGTGGTGCTGAGGCAGATCGTTGAAGATGTGTTGGTTCGTGGTGCTGCTTATGAAAACCTGAGGTTTCTCTGCAAGAAGGTCGGCCCCCGGCTTTCCGGTTCACCGCAAGGTGCAGTTGCTGTGAAAGAAACAGCGCGCATGATGCGCGAGATGGGTGCCGATACGGTTTACATGCAACCCTGTATGGTACCGAAATGGGTACGACAAAAAGGAGATACGGCAAGTCTGATCATGGCGAACGGCCAAGCACAGCGATTGAATATCACTGCGCTTGGGAACTCAGAAGGTACCTCTGCCAAGGGGCTAAAGGCCAATGTTATCGAGGTAAAGAATTTCGCGGAGCTGGAACAGTTGAAAGACCAGATGAAGGGGAAGATCGTGTTTTACAACTACCCCATGAATCCCCGCTTTATCAGAACCGGAAGCGCATATGGTGATGCCGGAGCGTACAGAACAACCGGAGCCTCGAGGGCGGCGAAGTATGGGGCAGTTGGTGTGATTGTTCGTTCGCTGGCGTCTAACCTGGACAACTACCCGCATACCGGTGTTATGACCTATGACACAGCCTATACAAAGATTCCTGCCGTAGCCATTGGCACAAATGATGCAGAACTTCTTAGCCGCGCTTTAAAAACTAAAATGGCTTCTCAGGTCTATATCAAAACCATTTGCGGGATGCAAGGGAAGGTATTGTCGTACAACGTAGTTGGCGAACTGAGGGGTACTGAATTTCCGGATGAAGTGATCACGGTGGGCGGCCACTTAGACAGCTGGGATCTGGCGGAAGGTGCCCATGATGATGGCAGCGGATGTGTTCAAAGCATGGAAGTGATCAGGGTATTCAAACAGTTGGGGATCAGGCCGAAAAGAACCATCAGGGCCGTGATGTTTCAAAATGAAGAGAACGGATCTGCAGGCGGATCTGCTTATGGTGAGCTTGCGGGGAAGGATGGCAAGAAACATATTCTGGCCATAGAATCTGACGCAGGAGGTTTTTCACCCAGGAGTTTCGGCGTTAGCAGTAAAGATTCGCTCAGGGCTTTGAAAGTAAAAAATTGGGCGCCCCTATTCAGACCATTTGGCGTTTATGAATTCACCGATGGCGGTGGCGGGGCAGATGTAAATTACCTGTCTGGGTTGGGAACTACCCTGGTTGGGCTTTCGCCGGATTCACAAAGATATTTCGACGTGCACCACAGTGCGCTGGATGTGTTTGAAGCAGTGAGCCGAAGAGAGCTGCATTTAGGTGCAGGTGTTATGGCCGGGCTGATCTATTTGACCGACAAATACGGCAATTAGCAAATCATTAAATAGTGCAGAGGGAGGAACTGCTTTCCCCCTTTTTTTATTTCCCGAGAAGGAAGATGCAGGTTTTCTTATGCAGTTCTGGCAATGCTTTTTTCCATTCACCTAAACTCATTGTTTTTATAAATTCGTCCTTCCCGGTAATATCAACGGCGAGGCATAGCCGAAGATTGGGCTGTAGTGTATTCAGGATAGACTGGAGCATCTGGTTATTCCGGTAAGGGGTTTCAATGAAAATATGGGTAGCTCCGGTTTTGGTAATATCGGCTTCCAGTTCGCGTAATGATTTCATGCGCAGGCTGGTATCGATGGGGAGGTAGCCCGAGAAACTGAAATGTTGCCCGTTCATGCCGCTGGCCATCAGGGCAAGGAGGATTGAACTGGGTCCCGTAAGAGGCACCACTTTAGCCTTCATGTCCTGCGCAATGGCGACAAGGTGTTGGCCGGGATCAGCAACGCCGGGACAGCCAGCTTCGCTGATGATACCTATTTTCTTTCCGGCCGATACTTGCTGTTTGAATTGATGGCCTGCTTCTTTATCCTGGATCACGAACCACTTGTAGTTATCGATGACCATCTCGCGCCAGATCTTTTTCAGGAAGCGGCGTGCCGATCGCTCATCCTCCACGAAAAAGACTTCGCATTCTTTTACGGAGTCGAGGATCTGTGGCGAAAGGGTATGTAAGGCATCTTCTGCAATAGGACAGGGTATCAGGTAAATAACGGCATTCATGTGAAAGGGAATATATTAATTCTGCGTGCTCAGATGGCTGTTGTTTCGATGTTCGAGGATACTGATCGTTGCCGCGATCACCGCGTAAGCGGGCGCGAATATCCAGCCCACCACCAGCACCATATGCATCAGGTAGAAAACAATGCCATTGCCAATGGCCAGGCCCTTATGTCTACCGGTGAACTCAATGCCCTGTTGCATACTCATCTTGTTTCTTTCAAAGCTATAGTCGAGCATGGAAAATCCATAGTAGTAGCATTCCACAAACATGGCGAGAATGGGCGTGGCCCATCCGATCAGGGGTATGAACGACAGCAAAAGAATGGATATCGTGTAAACGGTTTGCCAGAGCGAGTTTCTCAAGGCCATCTTAATTCCTCTGAAAGCATCACGCATTAATTGGGAAAAATTAAATGGATAGTCCTTTCCTTCAATGATCGCTTCTGTTTTTTCACTTAAGTATGCGAAAATGGGGGAGCCGAGGATCAGCCACAAATATTT
>JANMHK010000212.1:0-4821 GCA_031375135.1 Sphingobacteriales bacterium
CCCGCGGGAGACGCTACCGTACCGGTCAAGAACCACCAGGATAAGCTGGGGCCAGTATCGACGATGGCCTTTGTTACGGCAGTTTGGATGACGGTGACTACCGTGGGCGAGATCCTGGCGGAAAGGGGATTTAAAATGCATATCCATCCCTCGCACAATGTACCTGGCGACACCACGGCCAAAGAGAGGCTGGAAGAGGCCCTGGCCACCTATAAAACCCGTATTGCAGGGGTTTGACGCAGTAATATTTACCAATTAACATATTATCTGAAAAGGTGCTCCATTGGGCACCTTTTTATATTTAAATTTCATCGAACTTTGGCATCCATAACTTTTATATGCGACCAGCATCCCTGTTGAAATAGATATTTATTTTTTGCGCGGGTTTTTCCTGTTTAACGAGTGCGGGCCAGACTCCAGCTGCGGGCCAGGCTAACCATCTTTTTACTAAGCAGCCTTCTTCCCAAACGGGCATTCTTTTCAAAAACCTGCTGCCCGAAACGCCTGAACTGAACATCATCACCTACGAATATTTCTTTAACGGTGGCGGCGTAGCTGCAGGCGATTTCAATAACGATGGTTTGATCGACTTGTTCTTTACGTCTAACATCATGCCCAATAAGCTGTACCTCAACAAAGGGAACTGGAGCTTCGAAGATATTACCCGCAGCTCAGGTGCCGGTGGCCGACGCGGCTGGAAAACGGGTGCTTCCGTGGCCGATGTAAATGGAGATGGCCTCCTCGATATTTATGTTTGTTATTCGGGGAATACCGATTCATCGTTTCGCGCCAACCAAATGCTGATCAATAATGGTGACCTCACCTTTACTGATAAAGCAAAAGAAATGGGTGTTGACGACCACGGCTATTCTACCCAGTCGGCATTTTTTGATTACGACCGCGATGGTGACCTGGATCTCTATGTAATGAATCACAATAACAGGAGCCTGCGAAATTTCGACGCGGCTTATGTCAAAAAGATGGTGGATCGTGATGCAGGAGACAGGCTCTATGAAAACCGCGGCGGAAAATTTATTGATGTTACCCTAAAAGCTGGTATCATCTCTAATCCACTTGGCTATGGACTGGGCATCAGCATTTGCGACCTGAATAATGACGGCTATCCGGATATGTATGTGACCAATGACTATGTGGAAGAAGACTACATGTACCTGAACAATAAGAATGGAACATTCAGCGAAGTACTAAAGACTTCGCTGGGTCATCTGTCGAATTTCGCCATGGGCGTTGACGTGGCCGATATCAATAACGATGGCTTTGCAGATATTTTCACGCTCGACATGCTTCCTGAAAGCAACAGACGACAAAAATTATTATACGCGCCGGACAATTACGAGCTATACGCAAACACACTTCAAAACGGCTTTTACCACCAGCTGATGCGCAATATGCTGCAACTGAATAATGGCAATGGTAGTTTCAGTGAGATCGGACAGATCGCTAAAGTGTCGAACACCGACTGGAGCTGGGCGGCGTTATTGGCCGATTACAATAATGATGGCCTGAAAGATCTTTTTGTCACCAATGGTTATGGCCGGGATATGATCAACCGCGACTTCATGAAGTTTTATGCTGACGAACGGCTCAAGCATTATCAAGGTAAAACAGACGATAAGATGCTGGGCATGTTGCAGACCATCACCACTACGCCGCTGCATAATTATGTTTTCCAAAACGTGAATGGCCTCAGCTTCACAGAACGCTCCGTTGAATGGGGTCTTGATGAATTTAATTTGAGTCATGGTGCTGCCTATGCTGATCTGGATAATGATGGTGATCTCGATCTCGTAGTGAACAATATGAATGTAGAGGCCAGCCTTTACCGAAACAACACCCGCGAAAACGGTTCAGGCGGTCATTTTTTGAAACTGGATCTGAAAGCAGCAGGACAAAACAAATGGGCCATCGGCGCGGCGGTCACCGTGTTTGCTGGTAGCAGTCAATACTCGGTACAGAATTATCCCGTCCATGGATTTCAATCTTCCATGCTCGGCCCCGTCCATTTTGGGATCAAAGAGAATAAAGTTGATTCGATCCGGATCATCTGGCCGAATGGTGGCTTTGACATGCTGATGGGATCGATAGGCATTGATACTTTACTTGCTTTTGAACAAGCTTCATCGGAGAAGCAATGGGTTGCTGTCCCTGCGCCAACGAATACTATATTTCGCGAGACCGCAGTCTCTATGTTATACTCGCATGCAGAAGATGTGGTGAATGATTTCAAGATCCAGCCACTGATGCCCAATATGCTTTCGTACAGCGGGCCTAAAATAGCAACGGCGTATGTGAACGATGACAGGTTGCTGGACCTGTATATCTGCGGCCCTAAGGATCAGAAGGGTAGCATCTTCCTGCAGGATGAAGATGGGGGCTACCAGGAATCTAAGCAGCCAGACCTGGAAAAAGATGCAGCGGCTGAGGACTGTGCTGCAGTATTCTTCGACGCGGATGGAGATGGTGATCAGGATCTCTATGTGGTTAGTGGTGGCTATGCCGTGGATGATCAGTCGCAATTGCAGGACAGGCTATATATCAATGAACGGGGCAGGATGGTTAGGAAGAAGGATTTTGTTCCCGTTGAGAATATGTCGGGCTCACAAGTACTGGTGCTTGACTATGACGGTGATAAGGACAACGACCTCTTGATTACCGGTAGGGTCACTCCCGAGAAATATCCGATGCCTGCATCAAGCATGTTGTTGGAGAATGATGGCAAAGGAAAGTTCACCGATGTTACGGCTGCCAAGGCGCCGTTTCTTGCGGCGCTGGGCATGGTGACCGATGCCGCCTGGGTTGATGTCAATAACGATAATCAAAAGGAGCTGATCGTATGTGGAGAGTGGATGAGCTTTCGGGCCTTTCAATTTGAAAATGGAAAAGGCAAAGAGGTTACCGACAATATTTTTAAAGAGAAGATGAATGGTTGGTGGAACAGGATGGCATTTGCAGACCTGGACGATGACGGTGATCTGGACATGATCGCGGGCAACTGGGGTGATAACAGCCAGATCCACGCCAGTGTTAAAGAACCAGTGGAACTGTACTATGGTGATTTTGACAATAACGGTTTCATTGATCCATTGATCTGTTATTATATCCAGGGCAATTCTTATCCCATGGCTTCGAGGGATGAGATGACGGACCAGATCGTGAGTCTGAGGCAGAAGTATCCGAACTATGATTCCTACGCTGACGTCACCATAAAAGATGTTTTGAACAAAGAACAGCTCGCCAAGGCCACAGTACTTTCGGCGACCCATTTGAACACCGTATGGCTGGAAAATAAGAATGGCAGTTTTACTCCCAGATCCTTGCCTATGCAGGCCGACTATTCACCGGTGTATGCGATCTACGTGGATGATTTTAATAAAGATGGTAAGAAGGATATCCTGCTGGGGGGTAATATCGAACAGACCCGGATCAAGATCGGGAAGATAGATGCGAATTATGGCGTGTTGTTGCTGGGTGACGGGAAGGGTAATTTCAAATATACAGACCAGCTGACCAGTGGATTGAAGATCAACGGTTGTGTCAGGGATTTCGCCGTGATCGGCAATAAAGCAGGCAAAAAAATATTGATGGCGGGCATTAACAATGGTCAGCCTGTATTTATATCTTATTAATGATGATGGTAAGAACTTTTTTTATGTTGATGTTGCTGATCAGTAACATCAGTTATGCGGGTGGGCGTACACCCACCACTACGGAACAATATGTGACCTGTCTAAAAAAGGTGACCGATGTGATGCTGAATGATGTAGCGTCGCCTGTTGCGGCAAGCAGGTACTATGCTTATGTAAGCCTGGCAGCTTACGAGACGGCAACTTTATATGGTAACCTGAATTCGTTCAAAGGAAATCTCAAAGGATACGATGGACTTCAGATCAGCAGGGAGCAAGTGGAAGGGACGGACAAAGACCTGGCTATTTTGTTAACGGTCATGAAGATGGGCGAGCGCATGTTGCCATCGGGTTATATGGTGAAGAAGGGAACAGATTCCCTGTTACAGAATTATTCCAAAAAGTCGTTCACACAGAAAACGATATCGCTGGTGGATATTGTGGTTGTTCAGATCATGAAATATGTGTCGGTAGACGGATTCGGGAAGTTGAACAATATGCCCCGATATATTTTGAGCAAAGGCGATGGATACTGGAAGCCCACACAGCCAGCTTTTATGGCCCCCGTTGAACCGCATTGGAACAGCTTGCGTACATTCTTCCTGGATTCAGCGCAACAGTTCAAACCTGCGCCGCCAGTCCCTTACGACACGGCCAAGACATCTCCATTTTATTTACTTTTGAAAGAAGTATATGACGTAGATAAGCGCGCCGACAAAGAGGAAAAGAACATTGCTAATTTTTGGGATTGCAATCCTTTTGCTGTTCAGCAGATCGGACATATTGAATTTGGCCTGAAGAAAATATCTCCTGGCGGTCATTGGGTTGGGATTGCAGGAATTGCTTGCAAGCAAAAAAAACTCAACCTGGAAAGAACGGTGATGGTTCATGCATTACTCAGTATTGGATTGGCAGATGCATTTATATCCTGTTGGGATGAGAAGTACAGGTCCAACAGGGTTCGGCCGGAACATGCTATTCAAAAATTAATGGATCCGGCCTGGAAGCCTCTCCTGCAAACACCCCCTTTCCCTGAATACGTTTCAGGGCATAGTGTGGCTTCAAATACCGCAACGGTTATCCTTACAGCGATTTTTGGCGATGGCTTTTCATACGCAGATAATACCGAAGTTGAGTTCGGCTTACCGGTAAGAAAATTCAGGTCGTTCAATGCTGC
>JANMHK010000221.1:0-5902 GCA_031375135.1 Sphingobacteriales bacterium
GGTGTCGTTCGTGCAGGGAGAGAAGCCAATCGTATATTTCATTTTTCAATAAGGGTCTGTGATCTGATTTAGGAATTTGATGATCTCGTTGTTCAGCGCCTGAATGGCCTGGTCCAGTTTCCATTTCTGTTTATCCCGTTCGCCAACCAAATTTGAAATTGCCCTGAACTGTATAAAAGGGATATTCTCTTTGAGGCAAACATAATGAAAGGCTGCCCCTTCCATGCTTTCAACCACCGGCATATACTTGTCTTTCAGGATCTGAATGCACTTTGGATCGGTGGAGATCTGGTTTACTGTAATGCCCCTGACACATTCAAGTTGGTTCTTAAATAGCAGGGCTTTGTGCGGGTTCACTAGTTTCTTTTCCTGCCAGGGCGAAGCATTATGCTGGGCCAGCCCCAGATCAAACACATCTTGCCACTGGTGTCCTTCTATTACCCCAAGATCACCCAGCATGTCTTCTTTCACAGTAACCACCATCCCCGGCGCAAATATCGGATGGAAACTTCCGGCTATCCCTGCCTGTATGGCTAATGTCGGCCTGCCCTGGCTGAATTGCCTGGCCAGGCAATAGGCTGTTCCCATGACGCCTACCCCGGTGGTGACGATCTCCACCTTCTGGTGTTTTCGCAGATAAATTCGCTCAGAAAGGTAGTGGATCACAGGTTCGATCTCCTTTCTGGTGGCAGCAACCAAAACGATGTTCATGGTGCAAATTTCTGGAATTAATCCCTTAAGTGTTAACTTTGCGCCTCTTAACTATCATGGTATTTCTAACAAGGGTAGAACATTTTAACGCGGCTCACAAGCTCTTCAATCCAAATTGGAGCAGGGAAAAGAATGATGAAGTCTTCGGAAGGTGCGCGAACGACAATTGGCACGGGCATAATTTCGAGCTGTTTGTCACCGTTAAGGGCCACGCTGATCCAGATACAGGGTTCATCGTGGATGCCAAACTCCTCAGCCGGATCATTAAGGAGAATATTATCGAAAAACTTGATCACCGTAACCTGAACCTGGACGTAGACTTCATGCAGGGTAAGATGTGTTCCATAGAGAACCTGGTAACCGGGATCTGGACCGAGCTGGAACCCCTGATGCCGCCCGCTGTAACCCTTCACTGTATTAAGCTCGTGGAAACTCCCCGTATCTTCGTAGAATATTTCGGGCAGGGTAATTAAACTCCGCCAAACCTTTTTGTGTTAGAACCGTTATTATAAAAGTTATGGACAGAAAAGTGGCGGTATTCAGAAAAGAACATTTCAACGCGGCTCACAGGTTGCATAATCCCCTTTGGGACAACGAAATGAATCAGCGCGTGTTTGGCAAGTGTAACCTTCCCCATTTCCACGGACATAATTATGAGTTGATCGTCAAGGTTACAGGCGTTCCGGATCCGCAGACGGGCTACGTGATGGATATGAAAATACTGTCGGACATCATCAAAATGCAGGTCATTGACCGCTTCGACCATCGCAATTTGAACCTGGATACGGCCGAATTCAAAGAACTTAATCCCACCGCAGAAAATATTGCCGTGGTGATCTATGACCTGCTCAGGACTGAGATAGACAGTAAGTTTGACCTCAAGGTCACCCTCTATGAAACACCCAGAAATTTTGTTGAATATCCTGCATAGATATAAAAATAACAAACCGCGTCATGGCTTATAAAAGAGTTGAACAGTACGGAGATAAGATCACTTCATCGCTGACAGATAACTACCGGGAATCCCTGGGCCTGCTGGGTGAAGATCCGGATCGTGAAGGGTTACTTAAAACGCCTGAACGCGTTGCCAAGGCCATGCAGTTCCTTACCCAGGGGTACCATATGGATGCTAAAGCCATCTTAAACTCAGCTAAGTTCCACGAAGAAGTCAGCGAGATGGTTATTGTAAAAGATATCGAAATATATTCCCTCTGCGAACATCATATGCTGCCCTTCTACGGTAAAGCACACGTCGCTTATATCCCTAATGGCTGGATCACAGGCTTGAGCAAAATTGCAAGGGTCTGTGATGTCTATTCCAGGCGCCTCCAGGTTCAGGAAAGACTCACTACCCAGATCCTGGACGCTATCAAGGATACACTTAATCCACTTGGCGTTGCCGTGGTCATCGAAGCGTCTCACCTTTGTATGATGATGCGCGGCGTTCAAAAACAAAACTCAGTTACAACTACATCCGCTTTTTGGGGCGAATTTGAACGAAATGAATCCCGAAGCGAGTTCATCCGCCTCATTGGCTCTAAGTTGCACTAAGATTAAGCATACTCTAGCAATTAACAGGTTGCTTTTGCCAAGAAACCTTAATTTCGCGTGCCAACCTTAGATCAATGAAGCATGCATACATTTTTCCCGGCCAAGGTTCTCAATTCCCGGGAATGGGCAAAGATTATTACGATAATAGTGCGTTCTCGCGCAAGCTGTTTGAACAGGCTAATACCATTCTCGGCTTCAGACTTTCAGACATCATGTTCACAGGTACTGATGAAGACCTGAAACAGACGCGCGTTACTCAACCAGCGATATTTCTTCATTCACTGATCGCTTATAAAAGTCTGGAGGGGATTACCCCGCAAATGGTAGCTGGACATTCTCTTGGTGAATTCACTTCGCTGGTTGCGAATGGCACGCTTTCTTTTGAAGATGGTTTGAGACTCGTCAGTGTCCGCGCAGAGGCCATGCAAAAAGCCTGTGAATTAAATCCATCAACCATGGCCGCAGTACTGGCCCTGGATGATGCAAAAGTGGAAGAAATTTGTGCTGCTGTGCAGGTAGAGTTGAATGACGTTGTTGTCCCCGCTAACTATAACTGCCCGGGTCAGTTGGTCATTTCCGGATCAAACCATGCTGTTGGTGTTGCCTGCGAAAGACTGAAAGAAGCTGGTGCAAAAAGGGCCATGCTGTTGCCGGTGGGGGGAGCTTTCCATTCACCGCTGATGCTGCCAGCGAAAGAAGAACTTGCTGCAGCCATTGAATCCGTAAAATTTCATACGCCTGTTTGTCCGATCTATCAAAATATTGTTGCCAAAGCTGTAACCAGGCCAGACGACATCAAGCAAAACCTGATCGACCAGCTCACGGGTCCGGTACGATGGACACAACTCATCAGGGCCATGATCGCCGATGGCGCCACAAAATTCACAGAAGTAGGACCTGGCAAAGTTCTCCAGGGCCTCGTGTTAAAAATTGACAAGGCTATGGAAGTCAACGGTGTTAACTGATCTTCTTCTAATCTATCGTCATGAATATAAATATTCGCCCCGCTAATCAGGAAGATTGTGTGCGCCTCATGGAACTGGTTACCGAATTGGCTATTTATGAAAAGGCACCTGAAGAAGTAACCGTTACCCTTGACCATTTTATTGAAAGCGGTTTTGGTGAAAACCCTGTCTGGTGGGCCTTTGTGGCAGAAGTAGATGGGCGTGTGGAAGGATTTGCTCTATACTATATACGCTACAGCACCTGGAAAGGACAACGCATGTATTTGGAAGATCTATTGGTGACGGAAGAGATGCGTGGTCATGGATTAGGCAAATTGTTATTTGACAGGCTCATCAAAGAGGCAGACGAAAAGAATTATTCAGGTATGGTTTGGCAGGTGCTCGACTGGAACGAACCCGCTATCAACTTCTATAAAAAATACAATGCCCGACTGGATGCTGGCTGGATCAACTGTTCGATTGATCGTTAGTGTCATTTGTTTTCTATCCAGTTCCTGAAGAAATTATAGCCCCTCGAACCAACTACGATGTCTTTCACTTTTCCGTCAACGAGCAACACAGAAACAGGCCTTGTATTGATGCTGTTGATCAGGCTATTGGATTGGCTGAAATATCCCGCAGTAAAACTGAAATTGTTTTTTGTAAGATAATTGTTGATGACCCCAGGGTCTTCGTCCGACAAAGCAAGTACCATCACTGATTTATCTTTATACGTCTTCTGCAATTTGTCAAGCTCGGGCATCTCTTTCCTGCATGGCGGGCACCAGGTGGCCCATATGTTTAAAATGACGATTTTTTGATCCAACTCTACCAGCCGCTCTTCTTTTCGTGATGAGAAATTATAGTAACTGAAATCAGGGAGCTGCTTGCCTTTGAACTCCATGACTGCTTCCATCGGCTTTTCGTAATTGTTCTCTATCGTGGTAAGCAGGAAAGCTGTCAGCCCTAAAAAGAAAACATCACTGATCAGCCCCGACCATTCTTTTTTAAGTCGGGGTATGATGTACTTCCTCCTCACAATGTCTCTTACCATCGTGAACAGCGTATAGCCCGCAAAGACATATACCGCTGTTTTGAGCCAGAAAATAATTGTTGTGGTGATGACTGTTTTTTTAAATGATTCAGGTATCCTCTATCCTAACGCCTGTTCAAGGTCTGCCAGGATATCCTGTATGTTCTCCATGCCCACACTCATCCTGATCAAGCCATCTGTGATGCCGTACTTAATTCTGTCTTCACGTTTCACCCCATAATGCGTCATAGATGCAGGATGACAGAGCAAACTATCACAGGTACCCAGGGAGACCGTTCGGGTACAGAGTTTTAATTTGTTCATAAATCGAATGCCTCCTTCGAGGCCGTCAGCATGTTCGAAACTTAACATTGCTCCCGGATATTTCATTTGTTTTTTTGCGACCTCGTAATCGGGATGGGAGGGAAGCCCATTAAAATTTACTTGCGCTACTTTACCATGATCTTGCAAAAATGTTGCTACGGCAAGTGCATTACTGCAATGACGTTCCATCCTTACTTCTAACGTCTTCATTCCATTGATCAGCAAAAAAGCGTCGAAAGCATTTGAGTTCCCGCCCAGAAGCCTGTGAATTTTGGTAGCGTGCGTATTCATGAATGGGAGGTCTTTTCCTACCAGTACACCTCCGATCGCAGTACCATGTCCGTTCAAAAATTTGGTAGTGCTATGGATAACAAAATCAACTTCGTACTTAAAAGGCTGTTGGAGGAAGGGTGTTGAGAATGTGTTGTCACAAGCCACGATCTTTCCATATTTCCTGCCGAGAGATGCCAGGGCCTCAATGTCTACGCATTGAATGGTGGGATTCGCCGGTGTTTCAAGATAGACCATACGGATTGATGGATCCGCCTTCAACATGTCTTCTGCTTTCTGTATATCCCGCAGATCTTCGATGATCACCCCCATGCCCAATGTAGGTAACAAGCGTTGGATGATCTCTTCTGTTCCGCCATACAACGAAAAATGGGTCAGGATTTTATCACCCTGCTTTAGATTGGCCAGCAGCAGGGTAGTGATAGCTGCCATCCCTGATGCATGCAAAATGGCTTTCAGTTCAAGAGCTTCGCCCTGATCGTTTTTTAAACCAAATGCTTCCATGGCAGCGATTTTTTCTTCCGCTTCGGCCATGGTAGGGTTGCCCCAGCGGGCATAGATATACCCTTTCTCCTGGCCACTGAAGCGGCGCATACCTTGTTCTGCTTCATCGAACACATAAGTGGAAGAAGCATAAATAGGGGTAAGATGGGAGTAATTAGGGTCCTGCGAGTGTCCGCCGTGGATGGCGAGTGAACTAAAACCGGAAATGGGGAAATTTTTATCTGCCATATTGATCAAGCCTTTTTATTTTAGGTGGGCAAGATCAAAATTAAATCAAAAAACATGAAGGAACTCCTGCAACAATATGCCAGCTACAATTACTGGGCAAATAAACGGATTACTGATCTTATCCTGCAAATGGATGAAACAACACATCAACAACATGTCCCCAGTAGTTTTACCAACCTCTATGCCACTGTTCTTCATATGTGGGATGCAGAAAGCATTTGGTGGCAGCGCATGAAATTGCATGAGAAATTGCTCATTCCCAGCCAGACATTTAATCCCAACACAAAAGAAGCAGTGAACGGCTTGATCAGCCAGT
>JANMHK010000253.1:0-1729 GCA_031375135.1 Sphingobacteriales bacterium
ATGTGTAAAAGGAACGCGCTTATGAAGCATTAAGACCGAATCCACCAACATGCCCTTTCCATTGGCCATGCTGTTGATAAGATCGAGCCGGATCTTATCAACGCCTGCTTCTTTGAAATAAATAGTTACCAAACTGATCACAGATATTTCATTTGAATGATCTGATACGGTGATATCAAATTGATAGTGCCGGACATCAATTCTTTTGTCAACTGGATAATGATCCGCGAATACTTTTCCCAGGCTGCCTAAAAAGCAACACAAAACCAGTATCGAAAGCCTTATTTTTTTCATCATGTTGTAGGATTATTTACTGCCGGAATGCGCAATATCGCAAATGTCCATCGCAACGGTTCAGAGCAGCTGCTTCTAAAGATAAGCAGACCGCGGGAATCGCCTAAAACAAAAAGGCTGCCTCGTTTGAGACAGCCTTTTCAATGAGATCAGACTTTATTAAAGGTTGAAACGGAATCCTGCGTTGAGGAACAGAGAACGCGTAGCACCAACCTGCGTATTGGTGTTGGTAGAAAGTTCTGACAATGACCACTCGTAGCTCACGTCAACAAACAACTTCCAGATATCTACGCCAGCACCTGCGAACAAACCCCAGTTGGCTTTATTAATATCAATACTTGACGGCGAATTATCACTCATGATGAAGAAACCTGAAAGTCCTCCAAATCCATGAAGGGTCAATACACTTTTCTCACTGCCCAGGAGATTGATCCCTAATGCCAAAGGAACGCGAATACCCTTTAACGACAGATCATTGAAACCTGGCAATGAACCGCCTGTTGTACTGCTGAATTCTGTTGATTTCGCCACATACTGCAGACCTGGTTCAAAATATATTTTCTTACCAAAGGCAACACTCAAACCAGCTAAGGCACCCGCTTTTCCGCTCGCATCGCTTCCGGTAACGGTTACATTGGTAAAATTCAACCCCACGTGCGGTTTAAGGGTGACCTGGGCATAACCGGCCATCGTAAACACACTGGCCAGTACTATCAATGAGATTTTCAATTTCATATTTATTTCTTTCTAGGGGCGCAAGATACTGAACCAGTTTATCCTATTGGAATCGAACCTGGCAAATAAGTGCAATACTCAAGAAATGAAACAAACTTCGAAAACCCCCAACAGGGCATTCTATACCTTAAACTTCTTTTTCAAATACCCCAATGCCATTCCATAGGCTTCGTCGGCCAATGCCTCGTCGTATTTAGGATTACTCGGATTAGCAAAACCGTGCACGCCGTCAAAGATCTTGTAGTCTAACTTCTTCCCGGCTTCTTTCATTTTAGCCGCGAAATCCTCAATGATCTCTTTGGATATATATTTCTCGGTAGCAAACAACCCAAGCACATCACTATTCAGCGTTTTCAGCTTCTCCACATCCCTCACAGGCATGCCATAATACATCACTGAACCCACATTGTTCTTCCCCGTGATCAATGCAGATTTCAATGACCAGCCTCCACCGAAGCACCAACCCACACTGGCGATCTTCGATTTATCTCCCGCATAAGCCCACGCGCCTTTAACGATGCTCTCCAGCCTCGGCTCCTGAACGCCCTGCATGATCTGACCGGCTTCCTTAGGATCTGCCGTCACCTTTCCATCATACATATCCAACGCAATCACGTTCACATTACCACCGAAATCATCGTAAAATTTATCCGATTGCTTCTTGATATGATCGTTCAATCCCCACCATTCCTGGTATACG
>JANMHK010000327.1:0-7389 GCA_031375135.1 Sphingobacteriales bacterium
GTTAACAAACTAACACGGCCGGTTAGATGTCTAGTGAAGGAGTGCACTATTAAACGAGCAAGAGTATTAGCAAATGATCACTCACCCACTAATACTCTCGACATCTCTCCGGCTAACTCACTAACCGGCTAATAATCTTACTACGGGAATATCCCCAATTCGGTATAACTGGTTCCTACTTTATTGATGGCCACCACAAACGAAGCAGTTCTCATATCCTTTATGCCCGGATGTTTTTTCCAGGTATCGATGATCTCATGTGTTGCGCCGATCATGGTTTCTTCCAATCCACTTCTGACCAGATCCACTTCATCTGCTCCTGCGATCAGCTTGTGCCTGATATCGCTGGATACTTTTTGACCGGTCAGTTTTTCCAGCTGCTCAACAATGTTCATGTTCTGGTTTTCAGAAAACCTTTTCTCTAACCTTCCATAACGGACATGGCTAAGGTTTTTCAGCCACTCGAAATAGGATACCGTCACACCACCTGCATTGAGGTACATGTCAGGAATGACCAGTGCACCTTTCGCGGCCAGTACTTCGTCAGCTTCAGGAGTTAGGGGCCCGTTCGCCGCTTCACCGATGATCTTGGCTTTTACCCTTGGGGCATTTTCGCCATTTATTACGTTTTCTAATGCAGCAGGTATCAGGATATCGCAGTCGAGTTCCAGTGCGTCCGTATTTTTAGCAAGATTGGTAGCACCGGGAAAATTCAACAGTGACCCTGTTACTTTTCGATGGGCCACCACGGCATCCACATCAAGTCCCGCATCATTGCAGATCGCGCCTTCGTATTCGGATAAACCAGTGATGATTGCGCCTGCTTCCTGGAAGAATTTAGCGGAATGGTAGCCCACGTTACCAAGTCCCTGAACCACCACACGCTTGCCTTCGACACCTATGGAAAGTCCGAGTTTTGTCATCAGGTCTGGCATGTTACAAACTTCGCGAACTCCATAGAAAACGCCCAGTCCGGTTGCTTCACGTCTACCCCTGACACCACCCTGTGTCACAGGCTTTCCGGTTACACAGGCCATCGCATCTACTTCCCCGGGATGCAGGGCCAGGTAGGTGTCGAGGATCCACGACATTTCCCTTTCCCCTGTTCCATAGTCAGGTGCCGGAACGTCTTCGCCCGGGCCGATAAAATTCTTTTTGTCGAGCTCCGCAGTATAGCGGCGGGTGATTTTTTCCAGGGTATATGCGTCATATTTGCGCGGGTTGATCGCGATACCTCCCTTGGCACCTCCAAATGGCACATTTACAATGGCACATTTGTATGTCATCAGCGCAGCAAGTGCCATCACTTCATCCAAATTTACCATGTCACTGAAGCGGATACCTCCTTTACATGGTAGTTTGTGATGGGAGTGCTGAACCCGATAGGCCTTGATCACTTCGATCTGGTCGCCCACTTTAACGGGGAAGTGCATACGAAGAACCGAGTTGCACTGTTTAATCTGTTCAAGGATTCCTTTGTCGAAATTGGTGAAGCCGGCTGCCTTGTCGAAACTGTTGCAGACGGCGTCAAAAAAACTGTATTCTGCAGACATGCATTAATGGTTTTTAAGTTTTATATAGCAAGCATTGAAAACAAATAATTATTGGTCTGATTTTTCCAGTTGGCTGATTTTTCTGTCCAGCCGAACCAGGTAAATGATCAATCCCCCCAGTATGGTCAGTATAACGGCGATCACCACATAGATCTTACCATTACTTCTCATGGTATTGGCCATTTCAGCTGGTTCCGTTGATTGCGCAAACCCTTGAAGGCTTAGCATCAGGGCAACAAGGACGGAAAACAGGTAGAAGCTTTTATTACGCATTAAGCCATTTTTTTTCTTTAAGTAAACTCAGCCTGATCTTCAGGGTGGTGATCCACACTCCAAGCAAGGTCCAACCAAGCACGGCCGGATAAAAAACCATCCGCATCCTTGCGTCTATATCGTTGAAATTAAGGGCTGGATTGCCTTCCTGACCTGGGTGCAGACTAGGCAGCAACCGGGGAATGATCCAAATGGAAGGGAACAGCATCGCATAGGCGAAAATGTTATATACTGCACTAACGCGGGCTTTCTTGTCAATATCGGTGATTGAACTTCTGAGTACAAAATAGGCCGCATAGATCAGCAACGCCATAGCCGCACCAATTAGTTTTGGTTCACGAACAATAGACCCGAAAGAGGCATATGCCGGGTTATTCGGATCGGCCCAAGTGTAGGAAGCCCAAATGGCCCCCGTAGCATAGCCAAGTAATCCCATGAAGACTCCGGTTGATGCATATTGCTGGGCCCTGATATCACGGTTGAGGTCCAGGGACCGGAGGTATTTTATGCTGTGGACAACTGAAATGGTAAAAAGGATCATCATCGCGAACCACATACAGACGTGGAAATAAAGGTTGCGTATGGTTTCCTGCAATTGCCTCAAGGCGGGAACAGGACCCAGAAGTCCGGCGATTACCGTAAAAATGAGCAAGACCACACAAAGTATTTTCCACCACGATCTGTTCATGCGTTGAGTTTTTGGGCCCTAAGGAAATGGCTTGACCCTTATGAAAGCGAGGCAAATTTAGGCCATAGCCTCAATCTTTCCATAAAAAGGGGAATAAAATGACAGATAGCACCACGATGCCGAGGTCAAGGGCAACCAGCAACAGAACTACCTGGCTTACAACGCCTTCCCGGAAGGTTTCGGCAAATGCCACTTTGGATAATCGAATCAGTAACAGGAGTTGGGGAATAATAATGGGGAAGCCCAAAATCGCCATAAGGGAAGCCTGCTGCATGGCCTTGGAGGCAATGGCCGCAAGCATGGTGAAAACCAGGCTCAGCCCAATGCCCCCGAGGTAACTGATCCCAATAAATTGCAACAGGTTGACGGTAGGGTCACCCATAAAAGCTATGTATAAGAACAGGTTTAGCGTATTCATGATGGTCATCAACAACACATTGTAGATGATTTTGGCAAGTACATATTCCACGGGGTGGCTGATGGTATAGAAATACAACATCCGGCCCCTGCCTTCCTGCAAAAAACTCTTCGCCACTGCATTAATACAAACAAACAACTGGGTGACCCAAAAAAGGGCGTTCCAGGTTTCGTAATTGGTATCGCCCATCGCGAGGTACAACACAAAAATGGTTGACGCGATATATAGAAGGATGCCGTAAAAAGCATACTGCTGGCGCATCTCCAGCATCCAGTCTTTCTTGAACAAGGTTAGTATACGGTGGAAAGAACCCAATTAGTGTTGTTTTTGGTAGCATACCCTGCAACGGGGCTCGTATAAATTCTTTTCTCCGATCATGACCTGGCCCTGATCATCCGTTTTTCGATAGGAATAATTGGCAATATTCCCGCAGACCATGCAAATGGCGTGAAGTTTTGTAATGTAATCTGCTACAGCCAACAGGTCCGGTATCCGCCCAAATGGTTTGCGTGCATAGTCCATGTCAAGCCCCGCAGCAATTACCCTTGTGCCTTTAAGCGCCAACTCATTGCATACATCTACAATGCCTTCGTCAAAAAACTGGGCTTCGTCTATCCCTACCACGTTCACATCTTGCGCCAGCTGAAGAATAACTGACGAATTATCCACAGGAGTTGAGTGGATACTGTTCTCATCGTGCGAAACAATTTGTTCGGGGTGATACCTGATATCAATAGCCGGTTTGAAGATCTTTACGCTCAAATTGGCTATCCTGGCCCTTTTCAGCCTCCTGATCAGCTCTTCCGTTTTGCCTGAAAACATCGAACCGCAAATGACTTCGATCCATCCTCTCGTATTATTCCCGTGTTGGGGTTCTATAAACATTTTGTTAGGATAATGTATACATAACTTGTTTGTACCTTTACAGGTCTAATGTACAAAAGTACCATTGTCTATGGAAAGAGCTGAGGTTTTAATGTTGAAATTACAGGAGCAGTATCGCAAGAAAGAAACTGCTGCCCAGATGCTGGTTACCCTTCACTTGTTACAACAGGAATTGATGCAGTTGAACGAACCTGTGTCCCAATTAGCAAAGGATCGTTCAAAAGTTTCGGTGGTGCTGCCTTTCCGCAGATCTCAGGCTACAGATGAAATAGAATCTATTAAGGAAGAAAAGACTTTGCAGGTACTTCATGTGGATGAGGCGGAAGTTGAGCAGGAACTGGAACAGATCAAACAGTCTGCGGAGATGAAAAACGAAATCAGCATGAAACTCCGTCCTTTGTTCCAGGAGCAGTACGACCCCATGGAAGACGTTCCAACCCTGGCATCACATATCGCGCCAATAGTGCCGGCAAAGCCACAGCCTGCTCCGAGTCCGGAAACGGCATTTTCCCCACAGTCCGCCATTCAGCCCCCACCAACTGTTCCAGCAGACACGCTGTCAAAAGAGCTGAACGAAAAATTGAAAGATACCACCAAGGAAGTCGGGCATAAATTGCAGGACACGCCCATTAAGGATTTGCGCAAAGCCATTGGCATAAACGACAGATACCTGTACATCAATGAATTGTTCAACGGCGACGAGGCGATGTTTGAGCGGTCCGTAAAAACACTGAACCAGTTTTCGATTTTGCCCGAAGCGGAATTTTGGATGCAACGTGAGTTGAGGATCAAGTTGGCCTGGAAAGAAGATAATGTACTGGTTCACCAATTTGTTCAGTTGGTGAGGAGGCGTTTTTCCTGAATAAATTCTAATATTGTTCCAGTCGCCCCTGATTTTTCCTGAACATAAGCCCGGGCAATGTCAGCCGCTTTTTCCCTCAGTTTAGGATCCCCCATAAGTTTGGTGACTATTTCTTCCAGTTCAAGGGCGCTGTTTATGCTGAAAGCTGCGCCGAGTTCGATTAGATCTCTTGCTTCCTTGAATTTCTCAAACTCAGGTCCAAATACAATCGGTTTTCCGTAGACGGCGGCCTCCAGAATATTGTGAATGCCGTTTCCAAATCCTCCCCCTACATAGCAGATGTCCCCATAATGGTAAAGTTTTGAAAGCAATCCGATATTATCTACAATCAGCAGGTGAGCCTGGTCGTTAGCCGGCCCGTTGACCAGCTGAGCATATCTCACAGTATTGGAAAAAAGTTTTTCCGCGGTTTTGATGCGGGCCTCATAAATTTCGTGCGGAGCTATAATGAATTTCGTCCCGCGATGAGCATTGGCATAATGACGCCATGCTTCTTCGTCTTCTTCCCAGGTACTGCCTGCAACAATCACGGGAGCGTTCTCGCAAAATCTCTCCACGATATCCACGGGGTTGAAGCTTTTCTTCACCGCAAGTACCCGGTCAAAACGTGTGTCACCACTCGTCACATAATGGGAAATACCAGCCTGCTCCAATAGTCTTCCGCTCTCCGGCTCCTGTACAAAAAACATCCTGATGCTATGAAGCACTTTCTTCCATTTCCCGCCGTACCACTTGAAAAATACCTGGCCTGGCCTAAAGATAGCCGAGATCATGAGGACTGGAATATCCCTTCGGCCCATTTCTTCCAGGTAATTCAACCAATATTCATATTTTACAAAAATCGCCAGGTCGGGCCTGATGATATCCAGGAAGTCACGGGCATTGGCAGGGGTGTCTGCGGGCAAATAAATTACAGCATCCGCCTGGTTGTAATGCTTTCTGATTTCAAAGCCCGATGGGGAAAAAAAACTGAGTACAATGAAGCTGTTTGGGTAACAGCTCCTGATTTCTTCCAGAACTGGCCGGCCTTGTTCGAATTCACCTAAGGATGCGCAATGGATCCAAACCCTTTTTTTACCGGCTGCATTGTCCAATAATGTTCTATAACGCGTTCGCCAGTGTTGCCTGCCTTCTACCCATAACCGGGCTTTCGGATTCCAAAGGGAAGCCAGCTTGATAGCCGATTGATAGAGCAGGATGGACAGGTTGTAAAGCAAAGGTTTTGAATTGATTCTAGTACAAATCTAATATCCCTGCCCGGTTTTATTTTATTACCTTTGTGCCCGTTAAAAAAAAGCACGAATGGGTCCAATACAGATGGTTGATCTTAAGGCGCAATACCACAAAATTAAAGACCAGGTGGACAGGGCGGTGCTTGATGTACTGGAAAGTTCGGCATTCATCAATGGCAAGCCGGTACAGGATCTTGCCAATGCCATGTCGGCCTACCTGGGTGTGAAGCACGTGATCCCCTGTGCCAATGGGACAGACGCTTTACAGATTGCCATGATGGCACTGGGCCTTGAGCCCGGCGATGAGGTGATTACTCCGTCATTTACCTATATCGCCACTACGGAAGTGGTTGCCCTTTTAAGGCTGAAGCCGGTGTTTGCAGAAGTGGACAAGGGCAGTTTCTGCATTGATCCAGCATCCATTCGGAAGTTGATCACCCCCAAAACCAAGGCCATTGTGCCGGTGCACCTGTATGGGCATGCCGCCAACATGGAAGAGATCATGAAGATCGCGGAAGAATTCAACCTTTACGTGATCGAGGATAATGCCCAGGCCATTGGTGCTGAGTTCATCTACAGCGATGGCCGCAGGAAGAAGACCGGTTCAATCGGACATATAGGAGCCACTTCATTTTTCCCATCCAAGAATTTGGGCTGTTATGGCGATGGTGGAGCATTGTTTACTGACGATGATGCATTGGCAGATCTGATGCGTAAAGTGGCGAACCATGGTCAATCAGTGAGGTATTATCACGATATCGTAGGATGTAATTCCAGGCTGGATACCATCCAGGCGGCTATCCTCAACATTAAGCTGCCCTTACTGGACCAATATATTGCTGCCCGCCAAAAAGCAGCAGCTCACTACAGCAAAGCTTTTGCAGGCCATGCTAAGATCACCACACCTAAAACGGCCGCCTATAGCAGCCATGTGTTCCATCAATATACCCTGATCCTTGAAGGAGCAGATCGGAATGCCCTGAATCAGTATCTCGCCGATCAGAAGATCCCTTCCATGATCTATTATCCCGTACCCGCCCACAAGCAAAAAATGTTTGCCGGCTTCTCGGACGGCAAGGAGGAACTCCCCGTAACTGATTGGCTTACAGAGCGAGTGATATCATTACCGATGCATACAGAGCTTGATGAGCAGCAGCTGGAATATATTTCTGGCCATGTTTTAAATTTTATCGCAAATCATTCGTTATAAACACCTATATAAACTAAACCCTGATACAAAATGAAAATTTCAGTAGTTGGTACCGGATATGTTGGCTTGGTTACGGGTACCTGTTTTGCCGAAACGGGCAATAATGTGGTTTGTGTCGATATCGACAAACGCAACGTTGACATGCTTTCCAATGGCCAGATCACGATCTATGAACCCGGACTTGAGAAGCTGGTCGTCAGGAACCTGAAAGAGGAAAGACTGCATTTTACCACCGACCTGGAAAAAGGCATCGAAGATGCAGAGATCA
>JANMHK010000381.1:0-5829 GCA_031375135.1 Sphingobacteriales bacterium
CAAATTATGGTTTTCTACCTTTTAGTTTGCCTGAAAAGCAGCGTATTACCTCCTGTTTTTGTCATCTTTACTGTTAGATTAAACAAAAATTTAACAGAAAGTTGAAGATTATTATATTTGGGCCTTGAATTTTAAAACCAAAACAAAGTAACATGAGAAAATTGATGACACTGTTGACAGTGTTCTTGCTATCATGTGTATTCTCGTTCGGTCAGAACCGACAAATCACAGGTAAGGTAAGGAATGACAAGGGTGAGAACGTTCCTTTCGCCTCTATTAGTGTGAAGGGTACAAAAACCAGCGCAGTAGCAGATGCTGAGGGAAATTACCAGATAGCCGCCAAAACAGGCGATATCCTTGTAATCACCGCAACAGGTGAGAAAGTAGTGGAAGAGTCAGTCAGTTCAAGCAGCATGCTCGTCACAACCATGACGCAGGCACGTGGAGAACTTGAAGAGGTAGTGGTAACAGGTGCCTTTGGTATCAAAAAGTCTCAGCGTAACACTGCGTTCAGTTCACAGGTAATTAAAGCAGAAGATCTTAACATCGTTCGCCAGACAAACGTAAACAGCGCCCTCGCTGGTAAAGTAGCTGGTGTTCAAACAAGAAGCCAGTCGGCTGCAAAGCTTGACGAAGAAGCTTTCTTGCGTATTCGTGGTGGTTTGGGTCTTGGTGAGCGTTCAGCGATCTATGTTGTTGATGGAACCATTACCGGTTCTTTTGACATTAACCCGGATGATATCGAAGATATCACGGTTTTAAAAGGTGCAAATGCAACAGCCCTTCTGGGTAGCCAGGCAACGGGTGGTGCCATCATCATCACCACTAAAAAGAAAGTAGGCCGCGGTACCGGAGTTGGCATTGAAGTGAATACAGGTGTAACCATTGACAGAGCCTATATTCTTCCTCAGTATCAGAATTTGTACGCAGGTGGAAGCACCGGCGATCTGATGCAGTTCCAGTGGGAAGCTGGCATGCCAAATGAGTGGAAAGCCTTGAACGGTGCCTATCACCATGATTATACGGATGACGCCAGTTGGGGTCCCAGGATGGTTGGTCAGCAACACATCCCCTGGTATGCCTGGTTTCCTGGTCACGAGGATTCTTATAAAACGACAGCACTTAACCCACAACCAGATAACGCCAGAGATTTCTGGCAGACGGGCATAACGTCTACCAACAACCTGAGTTTTGGTAAGAGCGGAACCAACTACACCTATCGTGCTTCTTATACGAACCAATACATTAAAGGAGCTTTGCCAAATTCTTCTTCTTCCAGGAACACAGTTAACCTGAGCGGAAGCTTTGATCTGGGTACTCATTTTACGATCGCATCTAACATGACCTTCTCCAGCAATGTGATCAAAGGTTCATTCGATGACGGCTATGCGAACAACTCACAAGGTTCTTTCAACCAGTGGTTCCACCGTGATCTTGATATGGATAAGATGAAATCATTGTCGAATGTGAGATCTCCATTTGGTACTTATGGTACCTGGAATATGAGGTTTAATCCTGATGGGTTTAATCCAGCGGCGCCTCAGAATTTTTATAAGGCCAACTACTGGTATAATTTCTACTCTTATTTTAATGAACTCAATAACCGGGCAGACCGGAACAGGATGTTCGGTGATATCGGCCTTACATACAAAATTGACCAGCACTTTAAGATCAGGGGTACACTTCGCCGGAATCAGCTCATGGGCTATAACGAGGGAATCACACCAAGCATACTTGAAGAAAGTGCGCTTCAGACAGGTGTTCTCGGAGGATATGGTACTTCATCAACCAACCTTCAAAGGATGGATTATGAGTTGATCTCTTTCTACAACAACACATTTGGAGATTTCTCAGTGGCTACCCAGTTCGGCGGTAACATTTATACAAATAAGTATACTGATGTTTCTGCAAGTACAAACCAGGGACTGAACGTTCCCGGACTTTACGCCATTTCAAACTCAAAGGCTAATCCAAACGTAGGAAACAATCGCCAGCAGCAGCAGGTGAATTCCATTTTCGGTTCGTTTGACCTGGAGTATAAGAAATTTGTGAGCTTGACGTTTGCCGGAAGGCAGGATTGGGGTTCAACCCTTTCACCAAGCAAGCCTAGTCTGTTCTATCCATCAGCTGGTGCAAGTTTTATTGTTTCCCAGTTGTTCCCGAACAGGCCATCCTGGTTCTCCTTTGCTAAAGTATTCGGTAGCTGGGGTAAGAAGCCTGAGAGCTTGGGTCTGTTCCAGACAAACTTTGCTTATAGCGTCAATCCTTTCCAGTGGGGATCTAACTTCCTGATGTCTACACCAAATAACTTCCCTGATCCAAGACTGCAGGGTGCTTTGATCCAAACAATCGAAGCAGGTATTGATATCAAATTCTTGAAAAACAGACTCGGACTGAATGTAGTGTTCTTTGATGAGGTGGCGGATAAGATTCCTGTAAACGTTCAACTTAGCGGTGTGAGCGGATTCGGATCAACGTCCATCAATGCTGCAAAAGTGGAAAGACAAGGTATTGAGATCGTGTTGAATGGCCGCGTGATATCTAATAAGAATTTCACTTGGGATATGAGCACTAACTTCTCCTATCTGATCAAGAATCCAGTCAGTGAAATCGTTGATGGTCAGGACCAGATCCTATTGGAAGGTGGAGCATTCGGAACCCGTATGGCTCGTGCGTTCCAGGTGAAAGGTAAAGACTGGGGTCAGTTGATCGGTGGTGGCATAAAGCGTAACACAGATGGCATTCCTTTGGTCAATCCCGCAACAGGACAATATATCAGGGATGAATTCAGGAACTGGGGTTCTATCGTTCCAAAAGTAAACGGTGGTTTCCTGAGTAATATCGCTTACAAGCAATTCACTTTAGGCTTCTCACTTGATTATCAAGTAGGTGGTAAATTCTTCTCCCTCTCTGAAATGTGGGGTCACTTCTCCGGTCTGATGGCAAAAACTGCTGCGCTGAACGATAAAGGAATAAATGTGAGGACTGCTGTCGCTGATGGCGGTGGTGTAAAGGTGACAGGTGTAAGCTCAGTAGACCAGAAGACTCCGGTTGATGTTTATGTAGATGCACAAACTTACTTCCACAGTTTTTACTTTGATCAGATCGCTGAACCTTATGTACATAGCCTCTCGTTTGTAAAATTGAGGGATGTGAGCATCGGATATAATATTCCGGTTAAGAAAATTGGCAACCTTGGCAAGTACTTCCAGGGTGCAAATTTCTCTTTGGTTGCCCGTAATGCCTGGTTGATCTGGTCTGACGCTAAGAACTTTGATCCATCTGAAATATCAAATACATATGGAGAAGACGGCAATTTCCCCGGAACACGCGGTGTTGGCTTCAACCTTAAATTAAGTTTCTAAGCGATTTAAATCTATTTAAAATGAAATTGAAACTAAGAAATATTGCACTCGCCACGGTCATTGCCTCCACATTGGTGACGGCACCGTCTTGCGAAAAAGTTGATTTTGGATCAATGAACCAAAATCCAAATCTAACCACGGCTCCTATTACTTCTGCCCTGTTGGCAAACTCACTGTCAGCCATGGGAAACCGTACATGGGATGCAGGTGGAGTAGTAACTATTGCAGGCATGTATGGCCAGTATTTTTCAGAAACACAGTACACGGACGTTTCTCGCTATGCAGCCCAAAACTTAAACTGGGACGGTTTTTACAACGGTGTTCTGTACGATCTTCAGAATATTATCAATTATAATACTGATCCTGCAACGGCACCAATAGCAGCGCCAAACGGTTCCAACAAGAATCAAATAGCTGTCGCCAGAATTTTGAAGGCCTACAATTATTGGATCCTTACTGACCTTTGGGGAGACCTTCCCTATTTTGGTGCATTGAAAGGAGTTGGTCTGGTTCCTTATGATACTCAAGAGTCGATTTATACCGACTTGCTGAAGGAACTCAAAGCAGCAAACGCTGGTTTTGATGCAGGTCTGGGACCTAAAGGAGACATACTTTTTAATTCGGATGTCAGTAAGTGGAAGAGGTTTGCAAACTCCCTTCGTGCGCTTATTTCCTTACGGATGTCAAAAGCAAATCCAACACTGGGAAGAACAGAATTTGCATCGGCTATTTCTGATCCTGGTGGAATTATTGCCTCAAATGCAGATAACGCTCAGTTGTCCTATCCTGGTGGTAACTACCTGAATCCATTCTACAACTATTATGTTGTTACTAAACGTGATGACTTTGGTGTTGCCAAAACGCTACTTGACTACATGAATGCAAGGGGCGATCAGAGAAATAGGGTTGTTGGAACTTCTACTATTGGCTTCCCTTATGGCCTTACCCGTGACCAGGCTGTTGCCTTCGGAAATTCCAATACTGGTTTTGCCAGGGTAATGAATGCCAGCGTTGCTCAAGATAAATCTCCTGTACCCATTATTACTGCTGCGCACATGTTTTTAGCGCGGGCAGAAGCAGCTCAGTTGGGTTGGACAACAGAGAATGTTGCAACCATGTACGCAAATGGTGTTACGGCAAGTTGGGAACAGTGGGGCTTAGCTACTGGAACTGCGTTAAGTGATTATCTGGCGAATGCGGATGTATCACTCGCAGGAGGAGAACAAGCAAAGAAAATTGCCACCCAACAGTGGTTGGCCTGGTACCCTAACGGACTTCAGGGCTGGAGTGTATGGAGAAAAACAGGTTTCCCTGCACTTACCCTTCCTTCTGGCCAGACTCAGGTTCCAAGAAGGTTAAGTTACGGTAGTAATGAACCGCAGCTGAACGGTGCAAATTTTGCTACAGCAGCTGCCCGTTACAACAGTAATTCAATGTTCGCCAGAATGTGGTGGGATAAGCCTTAATTTATAAAGTAGGTTCATTAAAAATCATAAACATGAAATCAATGACTAAGACACTTCTATTCCTTACCATTATAGTTATGGGTGCTTCTTGTATTAAGGAAGTAGATTATAACGAGGGGATCACGAACAATGAAAAAACATTGATCAAGCTGCCCCAGGCATCTGAAGCACTTTGGGCTTTCGCACTTGATGCCAAACCTGGGATCATTAGTTTGGATGTTCTGGAAGTAAGGCGTGATGCCATCTCAAATGCTGACCTGAACCAGGCGTTAAAAGTTAAGATCGCTCCAAACAATACCGCCATTGCCAATTATAATACGGCTAATGGAGCTACGCTGGAGTTGTTCACTAAATACACGTTGGATCCTTCAGTTACACTCGAAGGTGGAAACTGGGTACTGAATTTTGCTCCGGGTGAATTTGTGAAATTTATCAAAATCAAGTTGGATCCATCTACGCTTGATTTCAGCAAGCGGAATGCGCTGGCATTTAAAACTGCCGATGCAGGCGGAGCACAAATCAGCTCTGCTGCGAAAGAAGTACTGGTTGAGATCGCAGTGAAGAACAAATATGACGGTATTTACAAAATGGAAGGTACTTTGGTTGATGCCGCTAATGCTGGAATCGGAGCTATATCTCCGGTTGAGATTGCATTGGTGACAACTGGGTCAAATTCTGTTAAGATGTACGATTACTACTGGCCTGGTGATTATCACCCAATTTTGAGTGGAACTTCACGTTCAGTGTATGGTTCATTTTGCCCCCAGTTCAAATTTGACGAAAATGACAACGTGATTGAAGTGAACAATGCCTATGGAGTTGTTGGCAATACCCGTGCCGGTCAATTAGATCCTTCAGGTGTAAACAAGTATAACGCGGCCACTAAAAAGCTGACGGTAAAATATCGTATGCTTCAGCCAAGTGTTATCACTGCTCCGCCAAATATTCGTACGGTATTTGATGAGGTGATGACCTATACAGGTCCTCGTTAATCTTTA
>JANMHK010000412.1:0-2387 GCA_031375135.1 Sphingobacteriales bacterium
ATTTAGGATCGGTGATGATCGCCGATCGTCGGGGACCGATAATTACAGCCCATTTTTATAGTAAACTGCTAATAATTCACTGTTGTCTTTTTCAGAAACAAAATTGGCTTGCTTATGCTGCAATATTTTTTTTCCGTAATCGACCTTATTCTCAATAACAATTACAGGGTGTTTCTCCTTGTATATCGACTCGTAAAGCAGAGCCGGATCTATTAAGGTATTGATCGCCACTGTCTTCACATTATCAATTCCAACCAGGAACTTATCCAATGTTTGGGAATGTGTAGGTCCATAACCACGTCGGGCTCCCATTGGTGTCCGAATCACGACAGGGCAGGTGATCTGCTTATTGAACATGTGGTAAAATTTGGAAGCGTGGTTAACGATCTGATCAAAGGCAAGCGTTATAAAGTCACCAAACATGATCTCTACAAACGGCTTAAATCCGTTCAATGCCAGACCGTTTCCTATACCTGTGATTGCGCTTTCGGAAATGGGCGACGAAAAGACTCTCTCCGGGGCTTTAAAAGAAAGGTCTTTTGCTACTTTAAATGCTCCACCATAGGGAGAAAGAATATCTTCCCCGATAAACACAACCTTTTCGTCCGCAACCATCTTTTCATTAAAGAAATTATTCAGCAATTCAACCTGCCTTTTGGGAATAGGCTCCAATCTTGCCCATTCAACAGAAGAATTTAATTCCTCCCTGGCATAATAACTATCCATAGGCAGGTCGTCCTCCTGCAGGATCTGATCCACCAGTTGATCCACTTCGCTGTTGATGGACTCATTGTACTTTTCAAAATACTGGGGCGACTCCCGTTCAAAAATGTTGAGATAATCTTTGGCCCTGAATGCATCGATCTCTTCAGCGTCCCGATCGTCATCGCCTTTTGAATGGGCATTAAGCCGATAGGTGTCTACATGAAAGAAAGCCGGTCTGCCCTCTTCTCTCACAAATTCGATAGCGCTTGCTGCATTCAATAGAAGTTCTTCAGGCTCCCAGGTGTTGCCCTTATAAGCTTGAATATCAAAAGCCCTGGCCCTGTCCAATATATCGCCTGCCAGATTAACTGACTGGGGCGTCGACTGAGCGTAGAAATTATTTTCACAGACAATAAGCAGGGGAATGGACCATTTTGAAATAATATTCATGGTTTCGTATAACGTGCCCTCTCCGAGGGTACCGTCTCCGATAAAAACCACTCCAATGGCCTTGTTCTTTTTCAGTTTGTTACCCAAGGCATAACCAGCCGCAACAGGAACTATTCCTCCCTGGATCCCATTTGAGTAAAAATTATCCTTGCAAAGGTGTTGACTGCTTCCGATACCACCACATGTACCAGAGGCCTTACCTAGTAATTCTGCGAGCAAGCCCCTTACATCACCGGTAAATGCCAGGTAATGCCCGTGACATCGGTGGTTTGAAAAGATAAAATCCTTGCTCTTCAATTGACCGGCAAAAGCAATTGCAGAAAACTCCTGACCTACACAGGTATGAACAGTGCCGTTTAGTTTGCCTTCAGAAAACAATTCAAGGAACTTCTCTTCTACTTTTCTGATGAGAAGAGCTTCCTTAAGATGTTTATGAGAGACAATAGTATTAATATTCTTCAATTATTTAATTATGAGAATTATCTAGCAAATTTCCAAGACAAAATGTCCACGCCTGCATTTAGCAAGAGGCTTGTACTTTACATTATAAGAAATAAAAAAATCATCAAATGCCTTGAACTCGTGGTCAGAGACCGTAAAAGTGAAAAAATCATCAAAAATAATTAAATCACCTTTATTAAGCTTCGGGGCAAGGCTCACTAAAGTATATAAGGTTGCGCTGTAAATATCGACGTCTATATGAATGATTTTTCTTAGTTTGCTGTCCACTTTATCAAGCACTGTAGGTAATGTGTCTTGAATCAAACCAGGGAAAAAAGTAGACCTTTTATCATCTGTAGCCGGAACTTTCCCCTCGGTAGAAAAAGACCCTTTCTTCCATATTCCCCATTTCTCTGGCAGTCCGGTAAAAGTATCAAACCCCCAGAAGCCAGAATTTTCACAACTATTATTTCGTTCCCAAATAAAGAAAGTATTCCCGCGAAACACGCCAAACTCCATGTATAATATCTCTTCATTCCCATACATTTCCCTTGCAAAATAATTATGCATCTCTATCCTGTTCTCGAAGGTTGTCACCTTAGATTGTTGGTACAAGGATTCACCTTTAATAACATACCCCATCTTTATAAAAAAATTAGCCAACCCTACCAAAGGTAGCCGGAATAAGAGGCTACAAATAAAATACAGAACTTTCTTTAAAGACTCTTTCATATTTCGTTTAACGTTTTGAAAACGGGTTTAGAAATGATCTCTGTCACTGGACTGTCCTG
>JANMHK010000422.1:0-7722 GCA_031375135.1 Sphingobacteriales bacterium
TATCTTTGCGCCCACAATAAGGACGAATGGACGCGAATTTCAATGCAGATAAACAACATACCTTAAAGACTGAAGTCAGTATTTCAGGCACGGGTTTACACACCGGAATCATGGTTGACATGACCCTTAAACCTGCCAATCCTGGCTTCGGCATTCAATTCCAGAGAATCGACCTGCCCGGCAGACCGGTCATAAAGGCTGATTGTGACCTTGTCACGGATACCTCTCGAGGTACTACGCTGGAAGTTGAAGGGGCAAAAGTCAGCACGGTAGAGCATATTCTTGCCGCCCTCGTGGGAATGGGTGTTGATAACTGCCTCATTGAAATCAACGGTCCGGAAATACCCATCATGGATGGCAGTTCCCATCCTTTTATTGAGATTATCGACGAAACCGGTGTGGTAGAACAGGAAGCAGCAAAAGACTGGTATACGATCGACACCAACATTACTTATTATAACGACGAGAAAAGGGTAGAACTGGTAGCCATGCCCGCTATGGATTACAAGATCACTACCCTGATCGACTTCAATAGCCCGGTTCTGGGTACACAACATGCGGTACTGAAGACGATGAAAGATTTCAGGACTGAAATTGCGCCCTGTCGCACTTTCTGCTTCCTGCACGAGCTGGAAATGCTGATGGACCATAACCTGATCAAGGGCGGAGATATCAATAATGCCATAGTGGTTGTAGACCGGGCCATTACCAAGGAAGAAATGGACAGGCTGGCCAAGGTGTTCAGAAAGGATACCATTGAAGTAAAGAGCGAAGGCTACCTGAATAATCTGGAACTGAGATTTCCAAACGAACCGGCAAGGCATAAACTGCTCGATGTGGTAGGTGATTTGGCCCTTATCGGCTATCCAATAAAGGCACATATTATCGCCAACAGGCCGGGGCATTTTTCAAACGTAGAGTTTGCTAAAAAAGTAAAGCAGTATATCAGGAAGAATAAACACCTGAAGAATATCCCGGTTTATGACCCCAACAGGCCTCCTGTATTTTCAACCCAGCAAATTGAGAAAAAACTGCCCCACCGCTATCCTTTCCTGTTGGTGGATAAAGTGATCGAACTAACGGATACGCATATTGTTGGAATTAAGAATGTAACCTTTAACGAGCCATTTTTTGTGGGCCATTTCCCTGGCAACCCTGTGATGCCTGGTGTATTGCAGGTAGAGGCGCTGGCACAAACAGGTGGGATCCTGGCTATAAATGCCCTTCCTCCCGGTGAATACGACACCTATTTCGTAAAGATCGATAATTGCAAATTCAAACATAAAGTGATTCCGGGGGATACGATGATCCTGAAAATGGAGCTATTGGGTCCAATCCGGAGGGGATTATGTGAAATGCATGGAACCGTGTATGTAGGCAATAAGATCACCACAGAAGCCATATTAATGGCCCAATTGGTTAAAAGGGATAGTGATAGTAGCAAATAGCCGGTAATTTGTTAATTTCAATTGAGCACTAAAAGAACAGTCATCCTGTTTCCAACAACATAACATGATCCATCCGCAGACGTATATCCATCCAAATGCCAAACTGGGCGCCAATGTGAAAATAGATCCATTCTCTGTGATCCATCAAAATGTGGAGATCGGCGAAGGAACCTGGATCGGGAGCAATGTTACCATTATGGAAGGCGCCAAGATCGGTAAGAATTGTAAAATCTTCCCGGGGGCAGTAATTGCAGCAAGTCCGCAGGACTTGAAATTTGAGGGCGAAGAAACTACTGTAGAGATCGGTAATAATACCACGGTAAGGGAATTTGTAACCATCCACAGGGGAACTAAGGACCGTTGGAAAACAGTAGTTGGAGATAATTGCCTGATCATGGCCTATAGTCATATTGCGCATGACTGTATCATTGGCAACAATTGCATCATGAGTAACAATACCCAAATGGCCGGCCATGTGAGCATGGACGACTTCGCGATCCTGGCGGGTATGTGCGCCGTTCACCAATTTGTCAAGATCGGCAAATACGCCTTTGTGGCGGGGGGGTCTCTGGTCAGCAAAGACGTTCCGCCCTATATCAAGGCCGGCAGAACACCATTAAGCTATGCCGGGGTGAATTCGGTGGGCTTGAAGCGTAAAGGTTACAGTGTAGACAAGATCAATCACATCCTCGATATCTACCGTTTCATTTACAACAAAGGACTCAATACCACGCAGGCTGTAAGATATATTGAAGAAGAATTTCCTGCAACAGACGAACGCGATGAGATCACTACATTCATTAGGGAAAGCGGAAGGGGTATCATCAAGCGGTTCACCAAAAATAACCTCGATGAGGATCTTGCTGACTGATGCCGGCAAACGTTACAACCGCGAGTGGATATTCCGACACGTAGACCAGTCTTTTGATACCTGTAAAACCTATGCGATCACCGGCCCCAACGGTTCAGGTAAATCCACTTTTTTACAGGTAGTTGCAGGATCAACGGCATTAAGCGAAGGCAAGCTTACTGTTTCTGGTCCTCTTCCCGTTGACGACGAAGACCATTTTAAATTCGTTTCCATTGCCGCCCCCTATCTCGAGCTGATCGAAGAAATGACGGGATTTGAATTCCTGAATTTTCACCAGCACTTTAAGCCATTCCTGAACGGCTTAAGCACAACAGAGATCCTACACATCGTCCAACTTCATCACGCAAGTAACAAACAGATCCGCTATTACAGCAGCGGCATGAAACAACGCCTTAAACTGGCGCAATGCATCCTGAGCAACAATCCCTTTGTATTACTGGATGAACCTTGCACTAATCTTGATGAAACCGGCGTTGCCCTCTACCTCTCTTTGATCAGAGACTACACTGCAGATCGTTGTGTAATTGTAAGCAGCAACGATAAGGTGGAATATAGCTTCTGTAAACAACTGATTGAGATCACCAGGTACAAATAGCAAAGGGATCAGTGTGTTCGGGAAGTATTAACGCTGTGAGGCGATCAGCAAATTCAGGTCGGTATACTTCAGATTAAACCGCTGGCTGAGGTGCACGTTGGTGAGCGCCCCTTTAAAGAGGTAAATACCGTTGCGGATATTGAACTTATGCCAGATCAGATTTTCGAGGCCACCTTCGTCACTGATCTCGATCAGTAAGGGCATGAGTACATTACTAACGGCCTGGGAAGCAGTTCTCGCAAAACCAGAGGGGATATTAGGCACACAGTAATGGATAACGTCGTACTTGGTGAATACCGGCTTTTCATGGGAAGTAAGCTCGGAGGTTTCAAAACAACCACCGCGATCGATACTAACGTCTACGATCACACTACCCTGGCGCATTTGAGCCACCATCTCTTCAGTGACCACGATCGGGGTTCTTCCGCCTGCGGATGAGAGTGCACCTACCGCCACATCGCAAGTTTTCAGCTGCTTGGCCAGGATCTTTGGTTCGAGTACCGAGGTCCACAACCGGGTACCTATGTTATTTTGCAGCCGCTTTAGTTTATATATGTTATTGTCGAAGATCTTAACACTACCACCCACCGCTAGTGCTGTACGGGCAGCGTACTCACCAACAATGCCCGCTCCGATGATAATCACCTTTGTTGGAGGTATACCTGAAATACCACCCAACAGAACGCCTTTACCTTTGTTGAAACTCGACAGGTACTGACCTGCGATCAGCATAACCGCACTTCCGGCTATCTCGCTCATACTCCTGACAATAGGATTGTGGCCCGAATCATCCTTCATATTCTCAAAGGACAATGCCGTGATCCTTTTCTCCATCATTTTTTCGAGAATATGCGTTTTCATCACCGGCAGATGGATCGGCGAGATCAGGATCTGGTTTGGTTTCAGGAATTCAAGCTCGAGATCACTGACAGGTGCAGATTTTATAATAATACCGCACTCGTAAACCTCTTTTTTATCATATACAATACTAGCTCCAGCCTCACTATAGTCTTTGTCAGAATAATGAGCACCCTCACCAGCCTTATGTTCAACTACTACGCGATGACCATTGCTGGTCAACACGCCAACAGCATCGGGGGTAAGCGCAATGCGGTTTTCCTGGAAGTCAGTTTCCCTCGGCATCCCAACAAACAAAGGAAGGCCTTTTGGCTTTACATCGAGAGTCTCTTCGAGGGTTTCGTAACTGAAGGAAGCGCTGACTATAGGTTTACCACTTGACATGCATCGCAGATTAGAAGGAAAATTACAAAATGAAAACTAAACTATTTGACTAAAGAAGTTGAATCGTCCTGCTTTGATCATCATTAACCCCCAGTTGGGCGGACAGGGTTGCGGGGGGGAAGATCCCCCGAGCTTTTTCAGGCCATTCTACAAAGCAGCAGGCCCCTGAATATAGAATGTCTTCAATCCCCGCCTGCATAGCCTCCTCGTCATCCCTTAGCCGGTAAAGATCCATATGATAGATCTTCTGACCATCAGGCAACAGGTATTCATTAACCAGGGAAAATGTTGGACTGGTCACCGGATCTTTCACGTGTTTCAAATCACAAAGTGCATGCACAAAACTGGTTTTTCCTGCGCCCATAGGGCCCTGGAGCGCCACCACAGGCTTGTCCCCTACCTGGTCCCAAAACCATTGTGCTGCCTCGTGAATATTTTCAAGCCCGAAACGATATAACCTCTCCATACTGATATCCTGTGTAAAATACACGAGAATCCGCGAAATAGACACTGTTTGAGTTCCAATTTAGAGAGCAGTAATGATTAAATTTGCGGTATGCAAACGGTACAGTGGAAAGTGGATGGGATGACATGCGCTAATTGCGCACTCACGATCAGAAAGTACCTGGAAAACCAGGGCCAGCAGAACGTGAAGGTTAATCCTATTGACGGGGACGTCAGTTTTGATCTCGTAAATGCTGCTGCTCCGGAAAAACTGATCAAAGGCATTGAGGGCCTGGGTTATGGGGTGCATTTGGACAGCAATGCCGGGTCAACAAGGCCTACGCCGTTGCTGCACAACCATCTCCGCCGTTTCCTGTTCTGCCTTCCTTTCACGCTGGTGCTGATGATGCATATGTTCGATGCGTGGTTTCATCTCCATTGGCTCATGAACCCCTGGATACAACTGGCGATTTGTATGCCCGTCTACTATGTAGGTATGTCATTCTTCGGCAGAAGTGCCATTAAGAGCCTTCGCAACGGCATTCCAAATATGAATGTGCTGATTGCTGTGGGTGCTACCGCAGCATTTGTGTACAGTCTTATTGGCACGCTGATGGGCTGGGGAAACGAGTTTCTTTTCTACGAAACATCAGCTACGATCATTACCCTGGTTTTTCTGGGTAATTACCTGGAAGATGCTTCGGTGAGTTCAACGCAAAGGGCACTCAAAAAACTAGCCCGCTCACAGAAAGTGATGGCTAATATGATAGCATTTGATGAGAACCACCAGGAGCTCATCTTTCCACTTGAAAATACGCAGTTGAAAATTGGCGATCTGGTACTCATCAAAAGCGGCGAACAGGTCCCGATGGACTGTAAAATATTGTCGGGTGAGGCAGAACTCAGTGAGGCGCTGATCACAGGAGAAAGTATTCCGGTACATAAGGGGCCAAAAGATAAGTTGATCGGTGGAAGTCTTGTAGTTAATGGGATTATCAGGGCGCAGATCACCGCCACAGGCGAGGACACTGTGTTATCCAACATTTTGAAGCTGGTTAAACAGGCCCAGGGAGAAAAGCCACCGGTTCAAAAAATGGCAGACCGCATCTCTGCCATCTTCGTGCCGGTAGTGATCACCATTGCCATCCTTACACTGGCGGGAAACTGGATCGTGCTGGGTGACTTTACACCTGCCCTGATGCGGAGCATAGCAGTGCTGGTGATAGCATGTCCATGCGCCATGGGGTTGGCAACGCCTGCTGCCATTGCCGTAGGATTAGGAAGGGGTGCAAGAAGCGGGATCCTTTTCCGGAATGCGACCAGCCTGGAAAATTTCAAGCATATACAACAGGTCGTTTTTGATAAAACAGGAACGCTTACAACGGGGGATTTTTCCATCTCTTCTTATCAGGTCCATGACCCTGGCATAGATGATGAGACATTCAAAAGAATCGCTTTCTCCCTGGAAAAACATTCCAACCATCCGATCGCAGTTTCGATCACCAGGAGTTGGAAAACAAAACAGGATATCAGGTGGAAAAAAATTGAAGAACTGAAAGGCCTTGGCGTAAAAGGAATGGATCTCGAAGGCAATGAATACCTGGCGGGCTCCTACGCAGGCGCCAATCATTTAACTAATTCAGCAGCACATAATGTTTATGTACTGAAGAACAACCAGCTCTTGGGCGTTATTGATATGGCCGATGAAGTAAGGCCTGAGGCTGCAGAGGTGGTTGGGTACCTGAAATCCAAGGGCATCAAAACAATTTTGCTTAGTGGAGACCGATATGAACGATGTCGTTTATTGGCCGACCAGTTGAATATGGATGAAGTGATAGCAGAACAAACGCCTCAACAAAAGCTGGAAACGCTGGCAGCACTGACTGCGGACTCGCCCACAGCGATGGTTGGCGATGGAATCAATGACGCGCCTGCACTTGCAAAGGCCACCATTGGCATTTCAATGGGGGATGCTACGCAGATTGCGATGCAATCGGCACAGGTAGTATTGATGAATCATGGTCTTACCAAACTTCCTACCGCCCTCGGACTTGGCAGGCATACCTATCTCACCATCAAACAAAATCTATTCTGGGCATTTTTCTACAACATCGTTGCAATACCTGTAGCAGCGTTAGGATTCTTAGTGCCTGGTGTTGCAGCCCTCGTAATGGGGCTTAGCGATGTTGTGCTGGGAATTAATTCTGTAAGGCTGTTTGTCAAAAAGGTAGTTTAAATTTAATGGTGAGCAGTCAGCCAAGAGAGATCCTGAAACAATATTGGGGCTATGATTCCTTCCGACCGCTACAGGAAGAGATCGTTCAATCCCTGCTGGAAAAAAACGACACGCTGGCCCTGCTGCCTACCGGCGGGGGAAAATCAATTTGCTTTCAAGTGCCTGCTTTGGCCATGGACGGAATATGCCTGGTAGTATCCCCGCTCATTGCACTCATGAAGGACCAGGTGGAAAATCTCAGCCGCCGAAATATTCCAGCCCTCTGTCTTTTTACAGGTATGCCTTATCGTGAAATCATCCACACCCTGAGGGAAGCAACGTTTGGGAAATATAAATTTCTTTACTGTTCACCAGAACGGCTACAATCTTCATTGTTCCTCGAGTATCTCCCGGCCATGAACATAAACTTTATTGCTGTGGACGAAGCACACTGTATTTCGCAGTGGGGCTATGATTTCAGGCCATCCTATTTAAACATTGCAAGGCTAAGGGAATACAAGCCGGGCCTCCCCTTTCTGGCCCTAACGGCATCTGCCACACCTTCGGTCCGGACGGATATCATGAACCAGTTAGGCTTTAAAAATGGGAACCTGTTTGCCGGGAGTTTTGCAAGGCCAAATCTTGCTTATCACGTTATGCGGACCGAGTCGAGGATACATACGCTGGTAAAAATGATCAAGCGTTTTGATGGCAGTGGTATCGTGTATTGCAAAAGCAGGAAAAGAACGCAGGAAATCGCGGAACTACTCAGGCTGGAAAAAATAAACGCTGATTTTTACCACGCGGGACTACCGCAAGAGATTAGGAATGAGAGGCAGGAGGCATGGATCGATGGCAGAACTAGAATCATTGTTTGTACTAACGCTTTTGGCATGGGTATCGATAA
>JANMHK010000432.1:0-6313 GCA_031375135.1 Sphingobacteriales bacterium
AGTAGTACTAATTGCCCGTATGCTTTAATTTTTTTTATTCCGTTTTACAACTTCCAATATGTTAATTTATTAATGGTCGTATCTCGACTAAAGTTCTTATGGTGCTTTTGCCGAGGGTGTTCACCTCTTCCCATTCCGAACAGAGAAGTTAAGCCCCTCATGGCCAATGGTACTGGGCCTTGTGCCTGGGAGAGTAGGTAGGTGCCATATTTATTAGAGCCCCAACGTGTAAACGTTGGGGCTTTTTTTTTGCCCTCATCTGAGCCATCCTCAATATGTCCTATAATAGTGCAAGCCATTTATTACCAAACCACTCGGAAATTTTGCAACAGATTACAACACGCTTGCCCTCACTGCCATGTACTGGCCAAAAACTGCAGCCATAGAGAAAATATGGACCCGGCCTGGCATTAGGAAGGTTGCACCTTAGTTTAACATGAAAAAGTATGGCTTGTACCGAATTAAAATCTTGAAAGAGAGAAGCCACCACCAGATTTGGGGCGGACGTTTATTACACTATTGAAACTGGCTGGAATATCCAGAGTAGCAGCAAAAAAAGAGCGATTCAGCCATGGGTTGAATCGCTCTTTTCGTTTAAAAAGCAGTCCTACTGTTTGGGCAGCGACTTCTTAATGTATTCTTCCTGTGATGGCAAACCTGCACTTGCTTTTTTAGCAGCAAGGCCTGTTAACATGGAATTGATAAACGGACTGGTCTGGCTCTGAAATTCTGCAGGTACTTTATCCCGGAATGTGACGATCATATCAACGCCTTTTTTCACTTTATCTTCATCCTTGATCTTTCCGAGCATCTCAGTTAGCTGGGGGAGCATTTGGAAACTTTCATTACTCAGGCCCATTTTTGGAAATTTCGCAGCCATCCTGTCGTACACCTCTTCATTTCCAGAAGCCACGAGGATCTTGTTCACTGCTTCGTCTAACTTGCCCTTGGTCGTTGTTTTGCTCAGTTGAAGCGCTTTCTGCAATGCAGCTGCAGAATCAATTTTCGACAAGGCTTCAAGACCAAAACCAGACACAGAATAGGACGAATCTAAAATGGCTTTTTCAAAAATGGAGCGGTAAGCTTTGTTTTCATAATTGCTCAACATACCGATAGCCGTTGCCCTTACGGTTGACTTCTTATCATTTCTGGCCATCTCTTCAATCACCGGTTCCATTTCTTTTTTCACAGCTTCTTTCTTGATATCAATTTTTGAAAGGGCCAGGCCGCGAATTCCGTGATAGGGATCCTTTAATGCTTTTTTGATCAGGGCTAATGCTTTCGGATCGTCCATCTTCTTGCCACAAAAATCCAGGGCTTCCCTGCGGTCCATATACTTACCAGCATAGCTATACTGATTAATATATTCATCTAAAGTCTTGCTATTATCCGTTTTCTCGATCAACAATATTTTGTCGCCGTCAAAATTGACCAGGGTGGGTTTTGAAGCACTGGCAAAATAAAATGTATCGATAGGTTTATCTACCCAAATTTGTGTCCTTGTTTTCGCAGTACCATTATAAATATCAACGGCTACCGGGAGGCGGAAAATTTTGCCCGACTGCGTCTGCTTAACGATCATGGCTACACGCTTTTCGATCTCGTTATAACTGTAGTTCAAAGCGATTTTCGGATGGCCTACGCCATAATACCACTGGTCGAAAAACCAGGTCAGGTCACGTCCGGTAACGGCTTCAAAGGATAATCGAAGCTGTTGGGCTTCTGCTGCGGTGAATTTGTTGGTTGTTAGATAATGATTGAGTGATTTGAAGAATGCACTGTCCCCAACATAGTTCCTCAGCATGTGCAGAATCCTTCCGCCTTTCTGATAGCTCACGGCATCAAACATTTCTTCAGGTGCGTTATAATCAAACCTGACCAGATGTTTTTTCTCACTTCTGCTTTGCAGGTAAGTCCTCATGCCTGAAAAATTTTCCGCATCACCGGCATCCTGACCATATTTGTATTCGGTCCATAAAGTCTGGCTATAATCCGCAAACGATTCGTTCAGGGTAAGATTGGACCAGTTTTCAGCGGTTACATAGTCGCCGAACCACTGGTGAAAAAGTTCATGTGCGATCACTGTTTCCCAACTATTACCGTCTATGAGTTCCCTTGCATCTTGTTGGGCTGCATTCTGGTGAAGGGTTGCCGTGGTATTTTCCATAGCACCCGCTACATAGTCACGGCCAGTGATTTGTGAATACTTTACCCATGGATAATCAACACCCGTGATCCTTGAAAAATAAGTCATCATCTCAGGCGTGCCGCCAAAGATCTTTTTAGCCACCGGACCATATTCGGGTTCAACATAGTAGTTAACTTCTTTTCCCCTCCAGCTATCTTTCACTACCGCATAATTTCCTACGCCCATGAAAAACAAGTACGGCGCATGCGGCAGGTCCATCTTCCAATAATCGGTACGGGTGCCATTGCTATTTTGCTTTTGGCTCATCAGCTTGCCGTTACTTAAGGATACATATTTCGCGGGCACGGTCATATAGATTTCCTGGGTGGTCTTCTGATTTGTTTTGTCTATAGTGGGGAACCATCCTGAACTTGACTCAGTTTCACCCTGTGTCCAGATCTGGGTAGGCTTGTCTTTGTCTTCCCCTTTCGGATTAATAAAATAAAGACCTTTTACGCCCAACAATTTGTTGCCCATCTTGGCTTCGAACTCATCGGGTTTGGCGGTATAGTCGATATAGACAGTGTATTTTTCACCTTGTTTATAGGTTTTGTCCAATTTGATGCGCATAGCGAACCCATCGTACACATAAGTCAACGGAACTTCTCCGCCGGAGGCTTTCCTGATGGCAACTTTATTGAATTCCATACCCTTAGCATCAAGCCTAAGGGAATCTGTGGGATAGAAATGTGGGCTCAAAGTGATCCAGGCCTTTCCATACATATAACTCTTATCGTAGTCGAATTTGACATCCAGTTTGGTATGGAAGAGGTCATTGATTCGCTCGGCGGTATACTGGTGAATATTTTTCCAGGATGAATCCGTACTCTGAGAAATGCAGTCCAGGCTCAAGGCCATTAACAGAACGACAAATAACTGTTTTTTCATATAATGATTTTGCTGCCGCGAATTTATGAAAGGTTGATATGGGGCGGGCAATATTATATATAAGCGGAAAACTGGGCGGTTGGGGAACAAGTATTCAAAAAATATTGAATATAACAGAGTGACTCAAATTCTTTACCCTCAACATCGGAGCGGCTATTCTACTCGATCATAATATTCTCTCCCAGAAAGAGCCCGTGAACATCATGTATACTATCCGCACTCGGCTCCTGTTCCTGAAGGGGTGGTTGTTGACGTACGAGGCCGTTCATTTAAGATCATAGCTGATGTAACCGTAAAAGATCCCGCAACTCCGTCAGGAGTCATCTTTGCTCACGGTTCACGTTTTGGCGGACATTCCATGTTCATCAAATGAAAAAAACTCTATTATGTTTACAACTTCCTGGGTATATCGCCTGAGCAGAAGTTCGGTGTTCTGGTTAGGAAGGGTGGCTCATGCCACCCTTCATTTTTTTAGTTGTAATTTGAACCCTTCGGCAAAAACCAAATGCATTTGTTGTTTACATGTCTCTTCATTTTTTATTCGTTATTGGTGCCCACTGATCTCGTGAACATTCAGGGAGAAGCCCAGGGCACAACTTATTCTATCAAGTATGTGCACAACGGCATTACAGTAAACAAAAGGGAGATCGACAGCATTTTTACCGTCATCGATCATTCCCTTTCATTGTACGATCCCAAGTCATTGATTAATGAATTCAATAACACGGGCAAAGTGTTGATGGATCAGCATTTAAAGAAAGTGGTGCAAACTTCTATTTCCGTCTATCACCAATCTGGTAGTGCATTTGACATCACATCGGCATCATTATCCCGCGCATGGGGTTTTGGTCCGGGAGGGCAGGGCAGTATGCCGTCACGCAGGCAGATCAGGAAAGCGCTGGGCCTTACTGGTTCGAATAAGATTGAGATCAGGGGCGACAGCCTGATCGCCATGAAGAAGGGGGTCCAAATAGATTGCAATGGGATCGCGCAGGGATATTCTGTAGATCTGATCGCAGCATTTCTGGCATCAAGAGGGATAGGGCAGCTTTTAGTTGAACTGGGTGGCGAGGTCTATGCTCGGGGAGATCATCCGGAAACGGGCACGTGGAAAGTAGGTGTGGAATCGGTAGAGCCAGTAGCGGGGTCATGGCGGCCGGTGGACACCATCATTTTGCTGAGCAATAAAGCGGTGACCACTTCTGGTAATTATAGAAAGTATTTTAGCCGGGGAACAAAAACATATAGTCATGTGATTGATCCTGAAAAGGGAAGGCCCGTTGACAATGGCATCATTGCAGTTACGGTTATTGCGGCTGATGCGATCACGGCTGATGCGTGGGACAATGCTTTTTTTGTGATGGGAGTTGATGCAGCTTCCAAATATCTCCAACAGCGAAAAGATTTGAATGCCTTGATCATCTATCGGGATAACCATGGAGAGATTCATAAATACCAGGTAGCGGGTAGATAACTATTGAAGACTATTTTTCTTGCTAAGTCCTTTTTCTACGAATGCATGTCCCTGATCAAAAATCTTAACCAATAACATTCCTGCGAGGAACCCGCCGATATGAGCAGCATAGGCTACACCATCTGACTGCCCTCCAATCATACCCATTCCGCTGATGACCTGCAGGAGGATCCACATACCAAGGGCTGCCAGGGCCGGGACTGCAACGATGAAACGCAAAAGCAAGACATTGACTTTTCTTTTCGGGAAAAGGATAAGATACCCACCCATCACACCTGAGATAGCGCCCGAGGCACCTAGGCTTGGTATTTCCAGGTTTTGGCCCAGGAACGAAGTAGCGAAAACATGACTTAGCGAGGCCAAAATACCGCACAGCATGTAAAACATAAAATAGCGGAGATGTCCTAACCTGTTTTCGATATTGTCTCCGAATATCCAGAGGAAAAGCATATTGCCCAACAAATGTCCCCAGCCTCCGTGCATGAACATAGAGGTTATCATAGTGAGCCAGGGATGAATAGGGGTAGCTTGCAAGCCCGGCATTTGGAAAGTCTGTCCCGTTTGCGGATCTCTTAAAATTTCACCCGTGGTCACGATGTCAACACCTGTCAGAATTTCCGTAGGCACAGTTGAGAACGCATACGTGAACAAGTAATTTGTTCCCATTCCTTGAAGGAACAGGAACACGAAAAAGTTTATCGCTATGAAAATATAATTCACATAAGGCGTAATGTGCCGGTCTGAATTATCGTCGCTAATGGGAAACATTTGTCTCGGTATTAGAATAATAATTAAACAATTTCTATCACTTCAGATTCATGCCAGTAGTGTGCCAGAGAATGAGCATGTAAACAATTTATATTGTCACAAACTGACGCCAGTGGTATTATGCCTCAGAAAGATCAGCTAAAAAAAATGCTTCCTAAAGGAAGCATTTGTATGTTAGAATTCGTTGAATCGATCCCGGCCTCCGCCACTTCTATTTCCACCGCCACTGCCACCGCGATAACCACCGCCACCACCGCCGCCACCGCTGCCACCTCGGTAACCACCTCCACCGCCACTACCACCGCCACTTCCACCTCGATAACCACCACCGCCGCCACCAGAGCGTTGCTCCTGTGGACGTGCTTCGTTTACAATCAGTTTGCGGCCCTTGACCTCAGATTCATTCAAGCTGGAAATTGCTTTGCGTGCATCTTCATCGTTCTCCATCTCAACAAAACCAAATCCTTTACTACGACCGGTAACCTTGTCGTTGATGATTTTGGCGGATGTTACTGTTCCGAACTGGGAAAACAAATTGTACAGATCATCGTTTCCGAGATCGAAGTTCATGTTACCTACATAAATGTTCATTACTGGGGATTTACTGAATAAATAATGGAACAATTAGAACGATGATGCTTGGTAAAAGACATATGGTCCTCAAATGGTCCTTCTTAAAGATAATAGTAATTATCTGAACATTTTACTTAATCGAAGGATGATTTTTTGAGAAAATCATGTCTTTGACCTGCGAATCCCTACTATAAATATCCTGCCTGAAATTCAGTTTACCTTTCCCGTCAACAAAAGCCGTAAGATAGACCAGATATACCGGCACAGTGTTTTTTAAAGTGACATATTGCTCTTTACCGCTATTCATGGCGGCCTTTATCTTCTCGTCAGTCCAGTTTTGGTTGTCACGTAACAGGTATTTTGCCAACTTAAAGGGCTCAGAGACCCTAATGCAGCCATGGCTGAAAGCCCGTTTATCTTCG
>JANMHK010000433.1:0-4376 GCA_031375135.1 Sphingobacteriales bacterium
GATCCATACGTATTGGTGGTCAGTACCAGCGAGTCTTTCTGCTGACCATTGGCATCATATAACCATACCGTCGTTTTCCGCCCGCTGATCACAGAAGTTTTATGTGCATCGGGGCTACGACTAATCTTTATACCCTTAAAAAAGACAACCTGGCCCGGACGATAAATACTTCTGTCCGTAAACAAGGCCGTCAATTCCTGATTTGCGGGTTGTTCACTTTCACCGCGGCGATAATAATAACTGTTTCGTCTTGTAAAGAGCCGATCACCGTTCCAGCTTATGTCCAGCGCATATTGACGGGTTTCCTTTGGAAGATCCAGTTTTACATATCCATCTGGGTTCGTGTTTCTTAATGCAACCTGATTATATACCGGCTTGCCCAAAGTTTGATCATAACGATATTCCATCACCCGTATTTCCGCATTGGGTAAGGGCTGCCCTGATTCCCTGTTCAGCACAAAATAATGGTCGCCTTTATTAATATGACTGATCGCCGAAACATGGAAATATTGGACGGTGAGCTCATTTTTCACTAGCGAGAAGTCTTCCCGAATGCTGGCCAGCAAAGCATAATTACCAACCGGCAGCGCATCGATCGGCATCTCAATACTATGATCCCTCAGATCCCCCGCATCAGGCAGCACCTGCTTCCCTTTTTTCACGGGGTTTATCGCAATGAGTTTTTGCCAGTACTTTGCCTGATCCTGCCTCGGATCTTCGTCTCCGGTTACTCCAATAATGCGGTAATGAAAAGCAGGGATGTTTTTATAATTGATGATCGTTAAGATGGGTTTCTCAGGAACATCTACCAGTTCAGTTTGGGCCGATAGTTGCCGCGCCATGATTGTTGTGCTTAGGTTTCTCGCCCTTGCGTCTGCTTCCGATCCTGGAAACCGGCCGGCCAATTTTTGCAGTTCTTTCTTAACTTTCACGAGCGCATACCTGAGCGTGGACTCACTAATCCCTTTTTGATAGGCCTGCGCTTCCTGGTGCATTTGCTCCAACCGCAGAACTGCCGCTAGTGCTCCACATGGACTCCCAGGATATTTTTTACTGATCTGTTGCAAAGCTTCTTTATATAACCGGTCTTTTTCCGGCAACACACTTACTTCATGCATAAAGGCAAGTCGTTCCAGATCAGTGTTTATGAAAGCAGACAAATCCTTATCATTTGCATGAAACGCCAATAACTGTTTGTAAACCTTCAGGGCCAGGTAGTATAGAGAGCTGCTGTCGGTTGTTTTAAAATTTGCCTTTATAAATTCCGGTGCTTGTGCAAATACCTTAGGATCGTCGATGCTAAAATCAAACGCCGTTTTCGCTACGTCCCGTTCATCATTCTTAAAATAATTTAGGGCCTGTTGGGCCAACAGATCAAAAAGCGTCGGCCTTAGACTCCTCGAGTTTCCTTTATCAATGATCGGGTCATAAGCATCAAGCTTGGTTTTCTTTAAAAGGTCTTGCTGAGTCAGGGACGCCTGGTAATGGAAGGTTATCTTGTCATGCAATTCATCCAGGCTCCATGTTTTTGGATCGGAAGCGGAGCCCCGCTCAACGGGTGTCCGCTGATATAATGCAAAACGGTTAGCCTGAAGAAAGGTCCAGTACTTATTGGCAATAACTGCATGCAGCAGCTGTTTAACTGGCGCTTTTGCAGTTTTCAACTCCGTCTCTAAACGCTCAAATTCGTTTTGGTCGTCATCTGTGACAGCCTCGTTTAGTTCAGCCAGATATACCAATGCCTTGATCATCTGGGCATCCATCTTTTCTTTTTTTGCTAAAACATATATCTTTTCAACCTCTGCCAGTGCAGATTTGGTCAGTCCCTTTTTCCTGTACACCTCCTCTACATTTTTCCATTTCTCAGTGTAGTTGGTGGCAGGTTTCTGGCCCATGACATCCGTTACAAAAAGCACGAATAATCCGATGACTAAAAATCTCGACATAGTTTACCCTTTAGATATTCTTATCAGATGCAGCAAGATCGGAAAATACACAAGAATGAAGTGTTAAGACCGGTTAGATAAATCCTAAAGGGGGCAGAAAGCAGTTTCAAAAAAAATGATACCGGGTGAGGGGACAAAAAAAATGATACCGGGTGGGGGTATCATTTCCATATAAATAAGATGACCGATCTATTTCATTGCAGCTGCCATGGTGATGCCAATGTCAGCAGGACTGTCCGCTACTGCGATTCCGCATTCCCGCATGATCCTCATTTTCGCCTCAGCCGTATCGTCAGAACCCCCGATGATCGCACCGGCATGCCCCATCCTTCTACCTGCAGGAGCGGTTTGGCCGGCAATAAATCCAACTACGGGCTTAGTGCCATATTCTTTGATCCAGTTGGCCGCTTCGGCTTCCATTCCACCGCCGATCTCTCCGATCATGACGATACCTTTGGTTTCAGGATCGTTCATGAACAGCTCCACCGCATCCCTGGTTGTAGTGCCGATAATCGGGTCACCACCAATGCCTATAGCGGTTGTAATGCCCATTCCAGCCTTTACGATCTGGTCAGCAGCTTCGTATGTAAGTGTGCCTGATTTTGAAACAATACCAATATGCCCCGTTTTGAAGATAAATCCTGGCATGATCCCCACCTTGCACTCGCCGGCTGTAATGACACCCGGACAGTTAGGTCCAATGAGCCTGGTCGTCTTGCCCACCAGGTAATTCTTCACCTTTACCATGTCCTGCACAGGAATTCCTTCCGTGATACATACCACAAGGGCCACTTTAGATTCTGCTGCTTCCATGATCGCATCCGCAGCAAATGCAGGGGGTACAAAGATGATGCTTACGTCTGCGCCGGTTTCTTTTACCGCATCAGCTACGGTGTTAAACACTGGCTTGTCAAGATGCATGGTGCCGCCCTTTCCGGGTGTTACACCACCTACAACCTGGGTGCCATATTCAATCATCTGGGAAGCATGGAAACTTCCTTCTGTGCCTGTAAAGCCCTGTACAATGATCTTTGAATGCTTATTGACTAATACTGACATGGGGAACAATTTGGGTGGCGCAAAAATACGGGTTATTTGACTATGAAAGATGGCTCACGGGCAATTTAGGGCATAAAAAAACCCCGTTTATACAACGGGGTTATAAGGAGGAGGGTTAAAATTTTTATTTGCCTACGAAGATCCTTGCAGTCTCATTGATGCCTTCGCCTCTGAGCGTAACGATGTAGACACCGGCCCTCTGTGGTGCAGGCAATGAGGTTTGAAAACTGTTTGAAGGTATGTTCAGCGCCTGGCTCCTGATATGGCTGCCACCTGCATCATACATGCTAAGAAGATATTCTCCTTTGATGCTGCTGAGATTAACCTTAATATCTGCTCCACTGTAAAAAGCCTGGAACCTTGGTCCGCTCTTCGTGATCGTAATGGCCTTGATATCAAAATAAGATACGTTACCATCGAAATCTACTTCTTTCAGCCTATAGTAATTAGCCCCTTGTACCGGCGTTTTATCAGTGACTGCATAACGGGTGTATTTATTACGGGCTCCAACAGGCGTAATGGAGAAGATGGGAGAGAAGTTTCTGCCATCTGCCGACCTTTCGATGTACATGAACTTCACATTATCTTCTGTTGCTGTTGACCAAATGATGCTCACATGGTTATCAGCCGTTTTTGATATGTCAAAACTCGTAAGGATGATCGGCGCGAGGATCAAATAATTCACAGTAACTGATACCGAAGCAACCAGTGCTTTATCCGTACCATTTGCTGTTCCCCTTATTGCCTGAATAGCAACTCCGAAGGTAGCGTTCAAATCAGCGGGTGTCCAGGTTGATCCCCAGAGATCACTGATCCCGCCATAATTAGATGCTGTATTTGTATTTGCCCAAATGCTTGCACTGGCCTTATTTGTGCCTACGGTAACGCCTGCTTTCCTCAGACTGATCAAATTGTCTGAAACAGTTGTTCCGCCAGCACTTTTGGTGATCACCACCTGGAATCCTGAAATGGTAGCGTTGGGTGGAAGTGCTGAGAAATCAAATCCGGTTACAATGAGTGTGGCAGAAAGAGGATCGCCGTTCTTAAGTGGATCAGTGTCTACTGGAAAACTGGTAGGGGCCCAGCCTGGTCCGGTGCCCGATGAAGCTGCAATGGTTCCATTAACGGTCAGCGTTTGTGAACGGCCAACTAAAGCGAATACAACACTGACGAAGAGCGTAAAAATAAGTTTCATTCTTTGCGATTTTTGTGGTTATCGTTTTTCGCAAAGGACTGTGGATCTAAATCAATATGTTTTCTGGAGATTGGAGGTAAGCTGATCTGAAGAGAATATTCAGATCGTTGGTTTCGGATTCAAAACTAATACGCAATTTTCATAATTGCAAATCAGTAACCCCAGGTGAAACTGGC
>JANMHK010000436.1:0-14961 GCA_031375135.1 Sphingobacteriales bacterium
CAGAATTCCATGGCATCCAGGAACATGCCTTTACTGCTGTCAGTATAAACTATTTTCCAGGTCTCGCCTCCGTTGAATGTTTTGAGGATAAGTCCGGGTTCGTCAACCGCGACAATCACGGCCGTTTTATGGTCGAAGCCTTCAATATCACGGAAATCTTTCTTCTCAAATCCCCTGACTTGGTTCCATTTCCAGCTGCTGCCACCATCTACCGAAAGAGCCACCATGCCGTTGGAGCCACTGGCCCAAATGATCTGATCTGTCACCACACTCAGTCCTCTTATCGAGACTTTATCCTGAGAAGCGAGTGTGCTGATGGTTTGACCAACCAAAACGGAGCATACACATAAGAATAAACAGGTCATGGATAATTTCATCCTTCAAAGTAAAATTTTATAGCGTATTGGTAAAGAGTCTTTTTATCTTTCCGAGATTTCCGGCCAGACTGGCCCCAACAAACGATTGCAACCATCATGAACACATTCTCCTATGGTACCGGGCAATTAACGGTTCCCATTGCATTGGATATAGCCGCAGGGCAGGTCAAAGGGATCATAGAACAGGCTGCCCTGGACAATATCGTGCGATCAAATCAAGAGGTATTGAAAATCGTAGCTGAAGAAAAACTCGTTTATGGCATCACTACGGGATTTGGCATTTTGGCAAATACCCGCATCTCAGAAGAAGACACCCGGTTACTCCAGTATAAAATTCTGCATAGTCATAGCGTAGGCGTTGGCAATGCCATTCCGCTGGAAGTGGCCAAGTTGATGCTGATCACTAAGGTACATGCGCTGGCACAGGGATACTCCGGCGTGCAGCTCGCAACGCTCGAAAGGATCTGCTGGCATATTGATAACGATGTGATCCCGATGGTGCCGGAGAAAGGAAGTGTAGGCGCATCCGGCGATCTCGCTCCTTTGGCCCATCTCTTCCTGCCACTGGTAGGCCTGGGTGAATGCGTCTGGAAGGGCAAGCCCTACGCTTCGGTTGACCTTCTCCGTGAGTTTGGAATGGAGCCTATTGATCTGGGCCCTAAAGAAGGTCTTGCGCTGATCAACGGAACGCAGTTTATTCTTTCATTTGCCATCAAGGCGGTGCAAATGCTGCACAATTGCCTGGAGGCTGCCGATATCATTGGTGCGATGAGTCTGGAATCACTCACCGGCACCAAAGCGCCATTTGATGAGCGTCTTCACCAATTGAGGCCATACCGGGGTAACCAGCTGGTGGCGCAGCGATTAAGAAAATTATTGTCTGATTCGCAGATCATGGATAGCCATTTAGACTGTGGGCGGGTACAGGATCCTTATTCGCTTCGGTGCATGCCGCAGGTTCACGGCGCTACGCGCAATGCCTGGTTACATTTGAAGGAGCTGGTGAATATTGAATTGAATGCCGTTACCGATAATCCTATAATATTTTCGGCCGACGATACGGTGAGCGGAGGAAATTTCCATGGCCAGCCTTTGGCCCTGCCATTGGACTATGCCTGTTTTGCAGCCTCAGAGATCGGTAACATATCAGACAGGCGATGTTACCTGTTACTGGAAGGCAAGTGGGGTTTGCCTATGTTGCTGATGAATAATGTTGGGCTCAATTCGGGCTTCATGATACCACAGTACACCACAGCGGCCCTGGTCACCGAAAATAAAACACTTTGTTTTCCCGCCAGTGCGGATAGTATCCCTACATCTTTGGGGCAGGAAGATCATGTGAGCATGGGCAGTATCAGCGGTCGGAAATTATTGAATGTACTGGATAACCTGCAATACATTCTGGCAATCGAACTGATGAGTGCCTCCCAGGCCATTGAATTCCGTCGGCCCCTAAAAAGCAGTGCCCTGCTGGAGTTTGCGCATGGCTATGTGCGTAGCTTTGTAGGGTTCGCCGAAGAAGACCGGATCTTTGCCAATGATATTCTGAAGATCAGGAACATCATTAGCGATTTCAGTTTTGTGGAGAAGATGAATGCATTTGCGGAATCCAGAGGTGTCAATTTAAATGAAGACTACTATGAGTACAAACTCTAATGAGCCAATTAGCCAATTAGGTAATGAGCAAATTGACGCTAATCCGCCCATCCGCCGATTCGCCAATCCCTAATCAGCCAATTCGCCAATCCGCCAATTCGAAAATTCCTGCTACCCCAACCGGCCCCACCTTGAGTTGTAAAGGCTGGATCCAGGAAGCGGCACTTCGCATGTTATTGAATAATCTGGATCCGGAAGTAGCTGAGCGGCCTAACGACCTCGTCGTGTATGGCGGCCGTGGTAAGGCGGCAAGAAATCATGAGGCGCTTTTTAATATCATCGATTGCCTGAAGAAACTGGAGAACGACGAAAGTTTGTTGATACAAAGCGGTAAGCCGGTGTTCATTGTAAAAACGCATCCGGATGCGCCCCGTGTATTGATCTCCAACTCACAACTGGTACCGAACTGGGCCAATTGGAAACATTTCGACGAACTGGAACGCAAAGGGCTGATGATGTATGGACAGATGACAGCGGGTTCCTGGATCTATATAGGTTCGCAGGGCATCGTTCAAGGTACCTATGAAACCTATGCAGCGGCAGCGGATAAACAGTTTGGCGGTTCATTGAAAGGAACCCTCAATGTAAGTGCTGGTCTGGGTGGCATGGGCGGTGCACAACCGCTGGCCATTACCATGAACGAAGGAGTGGCATTGATCGCGGAGGTGGAAGAATGGCGAATTGATAAGCGGATCGAAACAAAATACCTCGATGAAAAAATAACCGATATTGATGCAGCCATCGATCTGGCCATGACCTATAAAAAAGCGGGTGTGGTAAAAAGTATTGGCGTACTCTGCAATGCCGTTCACTTACTGGAACGGCTAAACGAAAGAAACATCATTCCGGATACGCTGACGGATCAGACTTCCGCTCACGATCCCTTGATCGGGTACTGGCCACATACCATCAGTTACGAAGCGGCCAGGATATTGCGCGAAACGAATCCGGATCAGTATACCGAGCTCGCTTACGATTCCATGTATCGCCACGTAGAGCTCATGCTGGCTTTGCAGGCAAAAGGCGCGATCACCTTTGATTATGGAAACAATATCCGGGCCCGGGCCAAGGAGCGGGGACTGGAGAATGCTTTTGGATTCCCTGGCTTCGTGCCAGCGTACATTCGGCCCTTATTTTGCGAAGGTAAGGGGCCGTTTCGTTGGGCGGCACTCAGTGGTGACCCTGCGGATATCGCCGTTACGGATGAATTGATTGGCCATATGTTTCCGGAGAATAAGTCCCTGCAGCGCTGGTTGAAACTGGCTAAAGAGAAGATCGCTTTTCAGGGCCTGCCCGCACGTATATGCTGGCTGGGTCAGGGTGAGCGCGAAAAGGCTGGACTTGCATTTAATGAACTCGTGCGTACCGGAAAAGTAAAGGCGCCCATTGTCATTGGCCGCGACCATCTCGATACCGGATCCGTTGCCTCACCCAACCGGGAAACAGAATCCATGCTGGATGGTTCAGATGCCGTGGCTGACTGGCCCATACTCAATGCATTGATGAATACGGCCGGTGGTGCATCATGGGTTTCCTTGCATCATGGCGGTGGCGTGGGCATGGGCTATAGCATCCATGCCGGGATGGTGATTGTGGCAGATGGTACAGACTCGTCTGCTGCAAGATTGGCCAGGGTCTTGAGAAACGATCCAGGCATTGGTGTGATCCGCCATGCCGATGCGGGCTACGAACTGGCGAAAGAGACGGCAGCAAGACATGGTTTGGGTTTTTAATTTTAGGGTTTAACTTGCCGTATGGTCAGATCACTGGATGATGTTCAACATGTTTTTTTTATTGGGGTAGCAGGAACAGGCATGAGCGCGCTAGCACAATACCTGAACGGTGTTGGAAAGGCTGTGTCGGGGTCCGACCGGTATTTTAGTAAGGGGGAAGCCACAGAGATCCGTGAAAAACTGGAGGCGGATGGCATTCTTTGTTTTGAGCAGGACGGCACAGGGATTACAGATAAAACAGATCTGGTGGTGGTATCTGCAGCTATCGAAGATACCGTTGAGGAGGTGCAGAAAGCCAAAGCGCTTAATATTCCCTTCATTAAAAGAAGCGAATTGCTGGCACTGATCTGCGCCTCCAAAAAAACAATTGCGGTCGGCGGCACCTCTGGCAAAAGCACCACAAGTGCCATGATCTTTGATATTCTTTCCCATGCAGGAATGGATCCCAGCATCATCAGCGGAGCAGGACTGAGCAGCATCATCAAAGAAGGTCGCATTGGCAACGCAAAAGTAGGGAAAGGAGCGTGGCTGGTCATCGAAGCCGACGAAAGTGACGGCTCCATCGTCCAGTATCATGCCGAGATCGGTCTGCTCCTGAATATCGACAAGGACCATAAAGAGATCGATGTGTTGATGGATATTTTTAGAATATTTAGAGACAATAGCCAGCGATTTATCGTGAATAGGTCTCATCCTCTGGCTGCTACCTTAAGCACCAGTTCGGCGAATGATTTTTCTTTCGACGCCGCTACCGGTGCTGGATATGTGGCCACTGATTTTGTTCAGGAAGGATTGGCCATTCACTTTATGATCAACAAAGTCCCTTTCACTTTACATACCGTTGGGAAACATAATATGGAAAACGCCCTGGCTGCTGCAGCCGTGGCCGCGCAAGCGGGGGTAGATCTGCAAACCAGTGCCCGGGCCATCGCCAGTTACGAAGGCATTTACCGTCGACATCAGGTGATTGGGAAAAAGCACGGCGTGACCCTGATCGATGATTATGCCCACAACCCCGTTAAATGTGCCGCTTCTATCCGGGCCTGTCAGCCGGTAGCAAATAAATTGATCGCCTGGTTCCAGCCTCACGGTTACGCGCCAACGAAGTTTTTGCGTCAGGATTTCTGTGATGAGATCAGCGCAGCCATGCGGCCGGAAGACGAGATCTGGATGAGCGAGATCTTCTATGCAGGCGGAACCGCCACCAAAGATATTTCTGCGGCTGACCTGATAAACGACCTGAAGGGAAAAGGCGTGAATGCTCATTTTGTGGAGCACCGTGACAACCTTGTCGAGGCCATTCGACCTAATCTAAATGGTGATACTGTTCTTCTCCTCATGGGTGCCCGCGATCCTTCACTGGAACATTTTGCCGCTCAAGTTTGGGAGGGATTAGGATGAACCACCTGATCCACGATATTAAAACGCTTGTCGGAACCCATGATCCAAAAGAAGCACTGCGAGGTCCGGCATTGTTTGAGCTACCCGTGATAAATGATGCCTGGCTTTTATTGGAAGATGGTTTTATCGCCGGCTTCGGTTCGATGAAAGACGGGTCAATGCCCGCATCCGCTCCCGAAATGGTCAATGCCAGCGGTCGGATGATCCTTCCTTGTTGGGTCGACTCCCATACCCATCTGGTATTTCCTGAAAGTCGTGAAGAAGAGTTTGTCGATAAGCTGCAGGGCATGAGTTATGCCGACATAGCCGCCAAGGGTGGTGGTATTCTGAATTCAGCCCGCAAGTTGAATGAAATGAGTGAGGATCAGTTGGTCAGTCAGGCCTGGCAAAGGCTGGAAGAAATCGAAGCTATGGGTACCGGAGCCATAGAAATAAAAAGCGGGTACGGATTGACGGTAGAAGGCGAACTTAAAATGCTGCGGGTAATCAGGAAATTGAAGGAAAGATCCAACCTGCTTATTAAATCAACTTTCCTCGGGGCACATACCTATCCACTAGAATATAAAAATGATCACGCCGGCTATATCCGGTTGATCTGTGAAGAGATGCTCCCGGTAATAGCGGCAGAAAAGCTGGCAGACTATATAGACGTGTTCTGCGAACAGGGCTTTTTCAGTCCCGATGAAACCGAAGAGATTTGTAAAGCCGGTATGCAATATGGCCTGAGGCCACGTATACACGCTAACCAGCTCAGTCTTTCCGGTGGGGTGGAAGTAGGAGTCAAACTCAACGCGATTTCAGTGGATCATTTGGAAACGGTTGATGAACATGTGATCAGAACACTGGCTTCATCAGCCACCATTGGAACACTGCTGCCCACAGCGGCATTCTTCCTGCGAATGCCCTTCCAGCCGGCGCGGGACATCAGAGATGGTGGCTGTGCAGTAGCGCTGGCCAGTGACTATAATCCAGGCTCTTCCCCTAGCGGTAACATGAACCTGGTGGTGTCCATGGCTTGTATTGGTATGCGTATGCTTCCTGAAGAGGCCATCAATGCTGCAACCATCAACGGGGCCTTTGCCATGGAACTGGGTGCTGAATTGGGTTCTATCGCCATTGGCAAGAGAGCCCGATTGAACATCACATCAGCGCTGCCTACACTGGCCTACCTCCCTTATGCGTTTGGAAAACAGAACCTGATGCCGTTAGATAATTTCTTGACCACTTAGTTATTTTTCCAAGGGGATTAATTACTATTGTGCTGTTCTATAAGATACCGGGAAATTTCAGGCTGGCTAGTTTAAATGATGACATACTTTTTTTTTCATCCTGGTAACCGGGTTGATCATGACCGTAGGGATGATCTTTTATAAAAGCCCTCTTCTAAAATTGTGGAAGAAGGGAAGTTTTCAGACCGAAAGGATATTTTATAACACATGAAACATTTCAGATTCTATTCCAAGCAGGACATCCTGAATATTACCCATCTGCGCCGCTATGAAACCAAGCTGGGTGAAAAGCTGCGATCCTCCGAAGCAGAAAAAGACCTGGCCACCCAACTGGGAGCGAGTTCTGCCAAATTTGTCGTTTTTGGCATTCCTGAAGATGTGGGCGTTCGTGCCAATTACGGCATCGGTGGGGCTGATTCCGCCTGGCTTCCTTTTTTGAACTCTTTTGTGAATGTGCAAAGCTGCGACCGTTTCTCAGGGGATGAGGTCATCTTACTGGGACATTTTGATTTTTCCGATATCGAACAACTCATCGATGCCAATGCAAAAAGCCAGGAAGAAAGGATAGACGCATTGCGACACGCAGTATCCAATATCATTGATGAGGAAGTGGAAGAGCTGGTTAAAACCATCACCGCCGCCGGAAAGATGCCTATCGCCATAGGCGGCGGACATAATAATTCCTATCCAATTATAAAAGGCGCGGCGAAAGGATTGAATAAAGCAGCAAAAATTGAGAAGCAAAAGATCAATACAGTGAGCCTGGATGCACATGCCGATTACAGAATCAGTGAGGGGCGTCATAGTGGCAACGGATTTCGTTATGCCATGGAGGAATCTTATTTGAAACGATATGCAATTGTAGGGCTACACGAGAACTATAATTCGCAAAGCATGATGGATGACTTGTACAGTAACCTCAATATTCAGTATGTCAGTTTTGAAGATATTTTTATTTTAGAAAAGCTGAATTTCAGACAGGCTGTTGCCCAGGCATTCAGTTTTACGGATGATGATTATACCGGTGTTGAACTTGATCTCGATGCCATCCGGGAGACACTGAGTAGCGCAGTATCTCCAGTGGGAATTACAGCTATACATGCCCGTCAGTATATGGTATTTTCCGCAGCTAACCCGAAGATCGCCTACCTGCATATCTGTGAAGGAGCAAGCAAATTGGACGACGGCCGGACGGACGAAAAAACAGGTAAGCTCATCGCTTACCTGGTCACTGATTTTATTAAGTCGGCCTTGTCTTGATGCCACAGGGTCTTTGGCCCTTCCTTGATGAGGAACTATTTTTTCGTTTTTAATTCAATCACACCGTATTTTCCTTTGTCGCCGTATTTTTTCTCAGCCATTTCTCCTTTCAATACATCAACAGATGCGATGCTGTTTGGGTCCATCTTCTTGACTACTTCTTCGGTTGATTCAACCCCGTCCAGGATAAAAAGCGGTGGGATCTGGTAGCCTTTTACTGTAATAGGTTCTTTTGTCGCTGGCGACTTATTGCCCTCAGCCTTTTTTGATCCGTACCCGATTACGGTCACCTCAGATAGCTTTGGATCTTTCAGTGTTATTTTTATCAGGCTTTTGCCATCGTTTTTTATTACGTCTATGCTTGAGATCTTATTCGGGTCGATACTATTGGCGATCTCTGTACTCACCTCCTGACCGTTTATGAGATAGACAGTGTTTGCGGGAATTTTGGTGGTATCGGTATGGAAACGAACGGAATCAGCAGTGAATTTGAAAACTGACGAGCTTGCTTCTTTTACGCCAGTACTTGTTTTTTCAGATTCACTTTTCTTCTCTGCAGGAATGGTGTCCTCTTTATTTAACGTGCCGGGCGAATTTGTAGTATTGGCCCTGACAGTAACATCATTTGAGAAGTATTCTTCAATCGATCTAACGATCTTTTCTGCAATTTTCGTCTGGTTATCGGTGTTGCTGATGAAGGTTCTGTCGGCCTTATTTGAGATATAGCCACATTCGATAAGTGCAGCAGGACAACTGTTCTGGTCAAGTACCCAAACGCCCTGGGATTTTCGTTGCTTGATGGTCAGATCAGTTTTATAGACCTGCGAAAGATTGTTTAAAATAAGACTGGCAAAACGAATGTTCTTTTCGTTTTGATCCATGTTTCTCGCCGAGATATAGGCCATCATGCCGGAGCTGTCTTTTGTTTGAGCGGAGTTTACGTGTAATGACAGAAAAAGGTCTGCTTTGGCCTGTTCTGTGAAACTCACTTTATCCTTAACGGGTTGCAGGATGTCAGTAGACCTGGAAAGCACAATATTGATGTTTGGATTCTTGCTGAGTGATTTAACCAGCAAAGCCATAGACAGGGCCAGATCTTTTTCTTTCAATGAGCCATTTATCGCGCCATTATCTGAGCCACCATGTCCTGCATCTACCACCACGGTATATTTCTTATCGAGTTTTACGGACACAGGTGTGGGGTCGGAGAGCAGGTTGTTGGCCTTCACGCCGAATGTAAATACCAGCACGAATAAAACGGGGATCATCATGAGCCGGCTCAGGTAGCTGATTCTGGGATTGTTTTGTTTAGTGATCATAGAAAGTCTTCTTTTTATGGACGATTGAAAAAATGAGTTGGTCAATAAGTTTGCATGCTGTGGGAATGAGGCCTGAAGGATCAGTTTAGCGAATGCCTTGACGTCACCGCTGCCCACTGTTTTTCTGTCGGCAATAAATTCATGGATCATGGTCAGTTCTTTTCGAACCAGCCAGAAGAATGGATTGGTCCAGAATAGGACCAGGCTGATATGAACAAAGATCTTGTCCCAGCTGTGCTTTTCCCGGATATGCACGAGTTCGTGTTCCATGATCCTTTTACCCGCATCTGAATCGAGAGAGATCTCTTCGTTCCATAACAGATATTTGAAGAAACTGAAGGGAGTACCCTGCTCTTTGGTGTTCAGGAACAGGACATCATCTAAATAAATGGGCGAATACCTTTTGATCATTTTTCTGATCTTGATAATGGCAGCTGTAAAGACTATGAGAATGGACATGGACACCAACTCGTATATCACTATCGCCATCAATTCCCAGGAGATATTCATGCTGGAACTGTTGTTGACGTTTGTGAAATACTCATCAGCTCCTGCTACTATTTGCATCGCTGTCAGGATTTTGCTGTCGCTGTCAGCTGGAGAGATGATATGGAGGTTGAGCAGCGGCAGGAGCACCGACAAGGGGATAATCGCGAGCAGGTAGAACCTGTTCCATTCATGAAAGACTTTATTTCTCAGGGCGAGCTGATAATAGCCATATAAAATCCCAGAGCAAAAAATCACCTTCAGTAAATAATAGAATATGGCTATCATTTTTTCGAAGTTTTAAGTTGTTTGAGTAATAATTCAAGGTCCTGCACAGAGATCTTGTTCTGGTCAACCAAAAAAGAAACCACGTCCTGGTAAGAGCCTTCAAAATATCCTTTGGTCAAACCGGAAAGGGCCATATTGGTAAACTCGTCTTTCCGAACCCTTGCGAAGTAATGGTTGAACCGGCCCGTATTTTTAATACCTACGTATTTCTTTTCTACCAGGATCTTGAGCAGAGTGGCCACGGTGTTGTGGTGTGGCTTTGGATCAGGCATGGCTTCAACGATATCTTTCAACATGCCACCTTCTTCATGGCTCCAAACAGCATGCATCACCTGTTCCTCTGCCTTTGTCAATGTCTTCATGAACTAAGAATTTAGTCGAAGATAAACTAAGTTTTTAGTCCACCAAATAAATTACCTGTTTTTATTTTTGCCCGGGGAATCGCGCATATGTCTATTATCGCAGAAATAAGAATCGTGGAGGATTAGCTGTTCAATTGCTTATTTTAATATCTTGATGATAACAAGCCCTCAATTCAAAAATTTTTAATATGAAACAATTATTCCAGGTACTTCTGCTTATCTCAATAGTATTCACTGCTTCGGCTGCGGGAATTATAACGCCAAATAACAAATCTTCTGTAATCGCTATCGAGAAGCCTGTAAAACCTGTGGGAAAGTCGCGGTTCGAATTGTCAAAAAAGGATTTCAAAAAGTTGTCGATACCCGATATGGAAACCATACTCGGAAGGGAGATGACAGATGTGGAGAAAACCGCTTTTAAGACAGACAAAAAGAAGTTTGTAAAAGCAACGAACATGGTGGAAGTAAAAAGGACGAATACCATGGCCATCATCGGATTTGTTACCAGCCTTATCTTGCCGCCACTAGGTATTATATTCGGGATCATCGCTTTGACCCAGATTAAAAAATCCGGCGAAGCTGGAAGAGGTTGGGCGATCGCAGGGATCGTGGTAGGGGCAGTTTTGACTGCGTGGATTCTTCTTTGGACCGCTGCATGGGGAGGTTTTGCATGATAGATTAACTTATTAAACTCGAGGCGGTGAGGGATCACCGCCTTTTTTGTTTAACATCTACTTCCTAAACTATTTTGTTCCTCTTCCTCATCTCACTCTTATCGTATTTTTCCTTAATTTACCACCTCTACTTAAACTACGATTCATCTATGCCGGATTTCCAGGTAAAAAAGCAGCCGAAAGTTTATGATGTTGTTATCGTTGGCTCGGGTGCAGGAGGTGGTATGGCCGCTTATACCTTATCAAAAGCAGGACTGAAAGTCTGCCTATTGGAAGCAGGACCGATGTATGATCCTGCAAAAAACGTAACCCAGTTAAAAAATCCATGGGAATCTCCCCGTCGCGGTGCAAGCACTAAGTTTCGCCCATTCGGTGATTTTGATGCGAGCTATTGGGGCTGGGAGATCGAGGGGGAACCCTATACGAAGGCCGCAGGAACCAACTGGGACTGGTGGCGTGCGCGAATGCTCGGTGGCCGTACCAATCACTGGGGGAGGATCTCACTGCGATTTGGACCAAAGGATTTCAAACGTCAAAGTATTGATGGACTAGGTGCGAACTGGCCCATTGGTTATGAAGATATCAAGCCTTTCTACGATCGGCTGGACAAATTAGTAGGCGTATTTGGAACCAATGAAGGACTTGAAAATGATCCAGATGGTTTCTTCCTGCCACCACCCAGACCTCGTCTGCACGAATTGATGATCAAGAAGGCCGGGTCGAAATCCGGTGTTCCCGTGATCCCTTCGAGGTTGTCTATTCTTACACAGAAGATCAATGAAGAGCGGGGCGCCTGTTTCTATTGTTCACAGTGTAACCGTGGCTGCCAGGTGCATGCTGATTTCTCATCTTCCTCTGTACTTGTGAAGCCCGCTATGGCAACAGGTAATGTGGACGTGGTACCAATGGCGATGGCGCGGGAAGTGTTGACGAATGATCAGGGACTTGCCACCGGTATCTCTTATGTGAGCAAAGACGACATGATGGAATACCAGGTGATGGGCAGAACCGTAATACTTGCTGCCAGTGCCTGTGAATCTTCCAGGCTCATGCTGAATTCGAAATCTAAAGCGCATCCAAACGGACTGTGTAATTCCAGTAATGTAGTAGGTCATTACCTGCACGATTCCACTGGCGCAGCCATGGGTGGCGTACTCCCACATCTGTTTGGACGGAAACGATATAATGAAGACGGAGTGGGCGGTATGCATGTGTACTCTCCCTGGTTTGGCGAAAATAAAAAACTGGATTTCCCTCGCGGGTATCATATTGAGTATTGGGGCGGTATGGGTCAGCCTGCCTATGGGTTTGGCATGGGCATGCAGGGCATGAACGGTACATACCCGGTTAATGGCCAGAAAAAGGAAGCGGGCGGCTATGGAAAATCTTTGAAAGAAGATATCCGGTTCTTCTATGGGGCTGGTGTGGGTATGGCAGGAAGGGGTGAAGCCATTGCAACGTTTGATAATTTTTGTGAGATCGATCCGGATGTGGTGGATAAATACGGTATTCCGGTTTTGAAATTCAATGTGAAATGGAGCGAGCATGAAGTGAAGCAGGCCAAGCACATGAAAGAAACCTTCCGCGAAATGATGCATAACATGGGCGCAGTCATTACCTGGGGTGATGATGATGCCAAGAATGATTATGGCCTTGAATCACCGGGTAAGATCATTCATGAAGCAGGTACCGCCCGTATGGGTGATGATCCAAAATCATCGGCACTGAATAAATGGAACCAGGGGCACGACTGCAAAAATCTTTTTGTAGTGGACGGTGCGGCCTTTACGTCACAAGCCGATAAGAATATTACCTGGACCATCATGGCACTGTCCATGAGAGCATCGGAGTACCTGATCGACAGCATGAAAAAGAAAGAGATCTAATTCATTTAATATACCAATCAATGGATAGAAGACAATCCCTGAAAGCCTTAGCGGTGGGAACCGTATCTGCGAGTTTGTTGTTGGATGCCTGTAAAACGGCGGATAAAAAAGCAGACGTCGCGGCAAAGCCAACTGAAGTAAATGAAGGTGGCGGAGCTCCCGGACTGGATCGCCAGCCGGAAGAGATCGCACACTATAAAGAAGTGACTTCAAAGACTTTTTTCAACGAACACGAAATGGCAACCATTGCGATACTGGCAGATATCATCATTCCAAAAGATGAGGTGAGTGGCAGTGCTACGGATGCCAAAGTGCCGGAGTTTATCGAATTCATTGTGAAAGACATGCCTCATTACCAGACTCCGATGCGTGGGGGGCTTAAATGGCTGGACGTTCATTCTTACAAAAAGTTTGAAAAAAGTTTTAAGGACCTGAACAACCAGCAGCAGCTTGAAATGGTAGACATGATCGCTTACCCAAAGAAAGCCAAACCTGAACACAAACAAGGTGTTGCATTCTTCAACACCATGCGTGATCTCACTGCAACAGGTTTCTACACCACTGAGATGGGTGTGAAAGACGTGGGTTATATGGGCAATGCCCCCAATCAATGGAACGGGGTTCCCGATGACGTATTGAAGCAATATGATCTCGCATATACCGAAAAAGAATTGAAGGAATGCGTTAAGTATTCCTGATCCTAACTACTATCCATACACGAAATATTGATCCAACATGCAAAATGCAAGTAAGAAAAAGAAATATGAGCGTCGCCAGTTCATAAGGGATGCTGCCCTGACTGCTGCGAGTTTCACCATTGTTCCCCGCCATGTGCTGGGCAAAGGTTTTATTGCTCCCAGTGATACCCTGAACATTGCCGGTATCGGTGCTGGGGGAAAGGGAGAGTCAGATCTGGCTGAATTTGCGAAAAGCCCGAAAGCCAATATTGTTTGTTTTGCCGATGTAGATGATCGCCAGATCACGGCATCTGTAAATCGTTTTCCCAAAGCAAAAAGATATAAGGATTTCAGGGAGATGCTGGAAAAGGAGCATAAGAATATTGATGCCGTTTCTGTGTCCACCCCTGATAATATTCACGCCGTGGCTGCGCTTCCAGCGATGCAGTTGGGTAAACACGTTTATGTGCAAAAGCCATTGACCCACGATATCTACGAAGCCCGTGTGTTAACAGAGGCTGCAAAGAAATATAAAGTGGTTACGCAAATGGGTAACCAGGGTGGTTCGGGTGACGGTGTTCGCCGTACCAAAGAATTGATCGACGCCGGTATGATCGGTGATGTTCATACCATTCAGTGCTGGACCAACAGGCCGGTATGGCCCCAGGGTCTGCCAACTCCGACGGGCAAACACGATATCCCCAAGGAACTGGATTGGAACCTCTGGCTTGGCCCTGCCAAGCCAATGGATTTCAACCCCGCATACCTTCCATTCAACTGGAGGGGCTGGTGGGCTTTCGGTACCGGTTCTTTAGGTGATATGGCCTGCCATATCATGGATCCAGTTTTCCGTTGCACCCCGATCGATTATCCTACAGATGTGGAGGCAAGTGTAGCCACGCTCTGGAGTAAAATGTGGGACGATACCCAGAATCCTGATTCTTGTCCTGCTTCTTCCATCATACATCTAACCTACCCCCGCACAGACGGAAAAGGAAAGATCAAGGTGTCGTGGTACGATGGTGGTTTATTGCCCCAGCGTCCTGATGAGTTGGGAACAGAGGAACCTTTTGGAAACTGGGACGGTGGTGTACTGTTCATCGGTACCAAAGGAAAGTTGTTGGCCGATTGTTATGGAGCGAATCCAAGGTTATTGCCTACCTCAAAAATGCAACAGGAAACCTTGCCCAAGGAAACCATCAAACGCGTTCCTGAAGGGCACTACGTGCAGTGGGTCAATGCCTGTATCGATGGCTATGGCAAGGGCTTTACGTCATCGCCATTTGACTTTGCCGGTCCGTTTACAGAAAGCATCTTGATTGGAAACTTAGCCCTGCGCTCATTCCAGTTGAAGAATGAAAAATTGAAAGACTGGAACGATAAATGGCTGGGCCGTAAGAAACTGCTTTGGGATGCCAAGAACCTCCGGGTAACGAATTTCGACGCCGCGAACCAGTGGGTGAAGCGTGATTACCGGGATGGGTGGAAGCTTGTTTAAATTGGCTAATTGGCTAATTAGCTCATTGGCTGATTGAACTTCAGTACAATAATTGGTTTTGTTGAATTGAAGAATTAGCCAATTAGCCAATGAGTTAATAAGCCAATTTTTATAT
>JANMHK010000446.1:0-2418 GCA_031375135.1 Sphingobacteriales bacterium
AGCAGGATCAGATTTTTCATGGACGCAAATTAAGCAGTAGTTGCCAGACTCTCCATTTCGGTTCAATGGCTAAGAATAATTGGCTGTTGGTACCCGGTATAAAATCGACAGATTAGCTTAGCCGTTCTTCTGGATGTATTCCGGCATTTTAGATTGTGTTGGACCGATATAATGGAATTGCTCTGCCCATTCCAAACCGTAACTGCTTCCGATCTGTTTGTCGGACGCAACACCCCTCAGGTATTGGGAGTCAAGATCGAGCATGATATGCTTTACGTAATTGAAGTTTGCTTCGGCATCGCTGTTGCCCAGCACCGGTAGTTTTTTTCCCTGCTGGGCGAGGCTTTTCATGAGCGAAGCGCCAGCATCCCCGCCGGGTCCCTGGCTTTTGATCGCCACATTGGCTTCCACTTTTTTGTTGATGAAGGAACTGCAGTCAACAACGCGGTTTACGATCTGTGGGCCACGTGCGAAATAGTATTTCTCTTTTACGGCATGTGGATTAACCACTTCAAGTTGTTCGGGATAATCGTGGCTGCCAGCTTCCCAACAGGCTGCTTCAACAGCTCTTGCCGTTATATAATGATCGGGATTCTCTTCATACTGGCTCCAGGGATCATAGCAGATTACCGTGTCAACTTTCAATAATCGAAAGAGGAAGATGAGCCTGCCTTTTATTTCCTGAATATTATATTCTTCCATTCGGTGGTTGCGATATCCCAGGTTATAGACTTTTTTGAGGCCCAATGCTTTGGCAGTGGCTTCGTTCGAGATCTCGTTGTTCAATACCTGTTCACCCACCGACTTGCCTGCTCCTGTCGCATCATCATTCGAGGTTCTGATCATGTAGCCCGTATAACCTTCTGCGATCAGCTTGGCTACGGTTCCGCCTGCGAAGATGGCAATATCATCACAATGGGTTTGGATGGCAGCAAACACTTTTCCCGTATGGGGTTTGCCTTCAGTATATTTTTCGATAAAGATTTCGTCTTGGGGAGCCGGAACATCTGGGGCTGGATGAGCAGCAGCAGTGGCAGGAATGATCATCGAAGCACCAACAACTGGGAGTATGGACCCGGCCTGAAAACCTGCGTTTATGAATTTTCTTCTTTTCATGCCGTTAATGTAGTCATTGCCTGGCAACACGAAAAAACTTAAGCCGCAAAAATTACAAATGGGCGGAAGCTAAATGGATGAGCTTGGTATAAGTGAGTGACCATCTTTCCCAATCCACCAAGCCCAAAGTATGAGCAGGGGATGAATGATCAGAAGCCTGATCCAGGCGATAGCCGGAGTCATGGCAAAACTGCCCAATTGGAAATTTCCTTTTTGAATAAAGTAAATGTGCGCGGGTATAAAAGCAAGCAGCATTAATATAATGGCCCAACTGGCCCACTGTCTTGTTTTAACCGGGATCAGAAACAAGGCCAGTCCTATTTCAAGGAATCCGGATGCGAGGTTGATGAAGGCCGACCAATTAGATAGATAAGGAGGGATGATGGCATCGTAGAAAGAAGGATTGGCAAAATGATTGTATCCTGCGAACAGGTAGAATACGATCAGCAGGATTAGCAATATTTTTTTGAGCATATTTGATGAAGAGCTATTTAAGCAACTTTAATTCACTTTTTTTTACTTTTCCCAGAAGGAAGTTTTTTTACTTCCGAAAGGTCTTTCAATGCGGCTTTAGCGTTCATGGCTGTTAAATTTACCATCAGCTGACTGCATTTTCAGTTGACTACAATTTGTAGCCAACTGACTTCCTTCTGCTTTTAGCCTTATTTTCAAAACCCTCCAGTATTTTCTTGGATTGGCACTATCCGTAAGAAGGGCAACCACATCAACAATGGATATATACCATTTCTCTTCTTCTTGATTCCATGATGAGCGCACTTTGTTTTGTTCAAATAGATTTATGGTAGTGTCTTTAGTCATGGCATCTATTTTTTAATTGCCCACCACAATTTTTATTTCCATCAACAATCGTATGTTTTGTTAAGTAGAGGTAAGATAAGTTTTTAATATGGGATCGTTGTTGGGGTGTTGGCAAAAACGGCTGTTTTGATTTTGCGGATCTATGGCTTGTGTGTCAGGCAAAATCAAATATGCCATTTTTATGCGAAATAGCATTTCCGGTCGTTGTCCTGCAACGATCTTAGTAACCCAAAATCGGCTTAAGCTTTCCCCATAATTCGTTATCGAAACTTGATGTGGCCAATTGAACATTTCCAGCAGAGTCACCCATACGAATGATCACCAGGTTTTGTGAGGGAACAACATATATTTTTTGATCGTTTTTCCCCAAGGCGGCATACATGTCATTTGGGGCTTCAGGAATTAGTGAACCGTTGAATATGATCTGGCTCAAAGGCCTCATATGGGTTGATTTGCCATTCAACCAGGTCAGGTACCCATAAG
>JANMHK010000477.1:0-1936 GCA_031375135.1 Sphingobacteriales bacterium
AACCGCGTCACCAACAATGACCTGACGATATACGCTATCCAAAGCGATGGAACGATAAAGAAGACAGGACATCAACCTGTTGCCCGTAAACCAAGGAACTTCAGTTTCACGCCTAACGGTCGTTTCATTTTTGTAGCCAGCCAGGACGATCATAAGATCCAGGTTTTTTCATTCAATGATCTTACGGGTAAACTCACAGATACCAAGAACGACATCCTTGTGCCCATGCCGGTTTGTATTGATTTTAAATTGATGCCTTCCACTGGCACAAATCCTGAAGAAAGATTGAAGGCGTTGAATATCCAACTCATCAAACCTTCGTCTCCTATTGCCAATTATGTGAAGGTGGTGGAATCCGGAAAGCTGCTGTTCCTTTCAGGTCATGGACCTGATAAGCCAGGAGGTGGACTGATCACCGGTAAAGTGGGTGTTGATCTCACCATGGAACAGGGCAAGGAAGCAGCACGTACTACTGCCATCTCCCTGCTGTCTACTTTGAAAGCCTATGTGGGCGACCTGAATAAAGTAAAACGCATTGTCAAAATCATGGGCCTCGTTAATTGCGACCCTTCATTCACCCAGCAACCCATGGTCATGAACGGTTGTTCAGATCTCATGGTAGATATTTTTGGAGAGAATGGCAAACACGTCAGAACTTCGGTAGGTACCAACGCCTTGCCGAACAATATTGCCATCGAAATAGAAATGATCGTAGAACTTAAATAAATCAATATGCAACAACAGGGAAGAAGATCAGCCTTCAGAAAATTATTCAGCACCTTACTTGGCGTTACAGGCATCACAGCATTTGCACAGGCGGCCAGTCCTGAACCGGCAGAAAAACCAGCAGAAAAAGAATGCTTCAATGTTAATGGCGAGCTGTTCTCGGGTTCTACAAAATACGGCGGTCTGGTCTTTGTTGCTGGTAAGGGCGCCCATTTTGAAGGGGATATCAAATCTCATGCGGACCATGTTTTGAAAGAGCTTGAAAAAGAACTGATCGCAGCAGGATCGTCTATGGAAAAAGTGCTGAAAGTGAATGTTTACCTCGCTGACCTGAATGATTATAAAGGCATGAATGAAGTGTATAACGGCAGGTTCGGAAAAAATCCCCCCGTACGAACAACCGTTGCCACTTATGGCGGTGTCCCCGGCAATTCATTGGTAGAAATGGATTGCATTGCTTATACCACTAAACCCTGACCATAATTTTTTTTAAATAAATAAAACGACAAACGTGAAACGCAGAGATCTAATTAAATACTTATCCGTAACCCCGGTTGCAGGTGCGACTTTCCTTAGTGATATTTCTTCAGCAAGCGCTGCTCCCAAACAACCCGTCAAAAGGGACCTTTTTAAAGAACTTGGTGTAAGAACTTTCATCAATGCTGCGGGCACTTACACCGCGATGACCGCAACGCTTATGCGGCCCGCTACTGTGGAAGCCATCCAAACTGCATCCCTGCAATTCTGTATGCTGGATGAACTGCAAGACAAAGTAGGCGAAAGAATTGCTGCCATCACGCATGCTGAAGCAGCTGTGGTGACCAGTGGTGCTTTTGCAGCCCTTACCCTTGGTATGGCCGGCATCCTCACCGGAACCGACCCGGAAAAGATCCGCGCACTTCCCCATTTGGCCGGCACTACTATGAAAACAGAAGTGATCTGCCAAAAAGCACATGCCATTGGTTATAACCAGGCCTTGTCCAACACCGGTATTAAGATCATTATGATCGAGACATTAGAAGAACTTAAAGCCGCAATCAATAAAAACACGGCCAGCATGCACTTCCTGCATGCACAAGCCGATGGTGGCAAGATCATGCATGAAGAGTGGGTGGCCATTGGTAAACAAAACGGTATTCCAACATCAATTGATATTGCTGCAGATGTACCTCCTGTTTCAAATCTTTGGAGATTCAACGACATGGGTTTT
>JANMHK010000049.1:0-4019 GCA_031375135.1 Sphingobacteriales bacterium
TGTTCTTTTATTTTATGGTCCAGGCATTTTCTGATGGCGTTGACAGACAAGGGCGGCGCATATTTTTGAAACCAGTCCATCCGCTGTTCGATGGTAGGGAAAGGCTCTATGTTTTCCGACTGGGGATAGAATTTCCATTCGTGCATGGGTTTATTATAATCGCCAATGCAGGAATGTCTGGCTGAAATACCGGATTGGCGATAAAGAAACCTGAGTTTTCGCTTATCCGTTTCGTCCATACCATAGAGATGTTGCATGAACTGCAGGATATTATCCTGTTCATGGCGGTACTGTGGCAGAGCTGTTCCTATAGAAATGATCTTACTCAAATATTCTCCAGATTAGAATGGCCAGGAAAGCCGAATTGGTACATATTGAAGCTACAACATTCATTTTCATGGTATTGTTAAAGTCTGCAGCAGAAATATCATGCCATACAGCGTATGCCCATTTGAAAAAGAAGAAGAGGACAGGGGACAATAGTAAAGTGAAAACGAAAAATTTGTTGAGTTCATTCGTGTTTCTGAAGTATATAAAGAGCAATGAAATGGCGAGGGTATAAAGTATGGCGCAGAATAAAAACGTACCTCGATAGCCCAGTTTATAGCTGATGGTAATCACTCCATCCCGCAAATCTTCCTGGTGCTGGTATATCTGGGTAAGCGGGTAAAAGCCGCCGATCAGCAGGCTTGAAATAATAGCTGGCAGCAAGGGTACATCTAAAGTGATCCGGGAGTTTATCGCGTGATAACTAATGATAAAAGTGAAAGCACCCTGGAACAGGACAACGGTAAGATATCCAAGGATCGGATATTTCTTCAACCTGATGCCCCGGTAACTGTAGGCTCTTGAAACGAGAATATAGAGAAGTATCCCTGCTGAAAAATAAAGACTGATGAGCATGGCCAACAGCACTGCAAGGATATCCATGAGGACGGTAACGAAAAACAATTGACGGGTTGGCATCATCGGATTTTTCAATCCCCCGATCGGCGAGCTATCGCGGTCCATATACGAATTGTATCCATTGCTTGCGGGGTAGACCAGCAGGTGCAGAATGAAAAATGCCAGGATCGCTCTGCACGTATTCATAGCAGGGACCTGGCTGCAGGCAAATAGAAAAACTGGCAGCAGGAAAAAGGAAAAATGAAATCGAAGCAACTGTAGCGTGGAGCGTGCGATGACCATGCCAGTGTTTTATAATATTTTTTCGCCAGTGAGTTTCTTGCGCGCTTTTATAGAAAATTCCTGGAGAATGATATCGCTGTTGTTGGTCATATTAATGATCACCCCCGTGCGGTACTGGGAACCTTTCACTTCCGGAATATAGAAATCAAGTTGAACCAGACCTGCCTTTACATTTCGTGTATCCAGGTCAAAGGTGGCGAAAGCCAGCCCATAATAATAAACGGCGCCGTTGAAATCAAGCTGTTCGGTTATTTTGGTTTGCTGTCCCAGGTAATTAATGACAACAACTCCGTCCACACCTGCTTCTTTCGCACGTTTAATGATTTCAGCAGTGTCTTTGAGCACCTCGTCGGGTAGTATGTCGGTGGATGGAAAAGCCTTGATTCCGCGGCCCTTAAGCTCTTCTACCAGCGATTTTTCCGTTCTTTTTCTATAGGTGGGCGGGTCAAATGGCGCAAGCACCATTATTTTTTTATATTTTTTTTTCTTGTATGTGGGATTAATGTACGACTGGATATCATCCTGCGCCCATAGTTCTAAAGAACCGCCGACCGTTGTAAAAATAAAAGCGAGTACGATGGAGGCCAGGGAAATTTTCATGCTGAACAGTTTTGCCAAATATAAATCAATCCGGGGCATGGTTTTAATGTGAATAATAATATGACTCCAGTCATATTCAGATTAAATGAAACTGCTTTAATTTTACAATAACGATTATGTCGGCCATGAATAATGCATTCCTGCTGCCTGTCTTATTCTCCCTGTTGATCTCAGCGTCACCAAATACCAGTTGGGAGACGAATTCAATTCATTTTCGGTCACATAATATTGATAACAGTACTTACACTGCTTATCATGACAATGGCATTAAGAAGTTCTTCGTCGTGTACCGGCGCAATAAGATGACGGGGGATTGGAAGAGTTGGTATCCGTCTGGTATCATTTGTGATTCGGGTCGGTTTTCCGGAAACGTTCCTGATAGCAAATGGGTGGGCTGGTACCCGAATGGCTCGATCCGTTATTCCTGGACGCTAAGTGCGTCTAAACTGTCGGCCCTTAAAGATGAATTATTACGCCAGCCCAAGATCAAACATTTCTTTATTTCCCAGAAGCATGTTACCGAAGCCGTTAAATATTATCAGTCGGATTATCTTTTTAAACAACCCGTAACGAAATCCAGGGTGAATCTTCGTGCCAACCTCGTCCATTTAAAAACTTATGATCTTCATTCTATTGAAGAAAAAGTAAATCGAAATACAGTAGAATCGGGGTCCGACTATATCCCGCCTTTTCCGGAAATGTTGTTACACGGAGAATACACGAGTTATTATCAGAATGGAAAGATCAAAGAGGAAGGGGTTTACATCAACGGGCTTCGGGAAGGGGTTTGGGAAGAACACACCACAGTACTAGATAAAAGCAGGGGTAGCTATTTACGCGGATACAGGTCCGGTGAATGGAGAACGTACGACCAACGTGGAAAACTCCTCTATTTCACGCTTTATAAAAATGGGGAGGTCATCGAAACTTACGAATTCTCCAGTGGCAAACGACCTTAGCATGGCATTTATCTGTTCTGAAAATTCTATTAGAAGCTAAGGCGGAACTGCACAAAAATGGGTACTTTCCAGAAGGAACGATCCGTTTCTTTCAAACTTTAATCAATCTCATGAAATATCTATTTGCCGTCATCTTACTGGTATCAGTTTCGTTTGTGAATGGGCAGGATTTTGCTTTGAAGCAACTGGAGGCATCTCCCCGCCACCAGGAGTGGGTGGAGGTTGAACGAGATGGAAGAAAAATAAAGGCCTTTGTTGTTTACCCCGAGATTAGTGCTAAAGCGACGTCAGTCATTGTGATCCATGAGAATATGGGATTAAACGACTGGGCAAGAAGCATGGCCGATCAGATCGCTGGCGGGGGTTTCATTGCAATTGCCCCCGACCTTTTATCAGGTATGGCACCAAATGGTGGTGGAACAGCAGATTTTCCTACAAAGGACGGCGCAAGGGAGGCCATTTATAAACTTGATTCCCAGCAGGTGAGAAAGGACCTCGACGCGATCACCAATTATGTTTCCAAGTTGCCAGCAGCCAATGGAAAAGTAGCCGTTGCAGGGTATTGCTGGGGCGGATCTCAGTGTTTTAAGATGGCCACTACAAATGATAAGATCAAGGCTGCGTTTGTGTTTTATGGAACCGGTCCCGATGATATCTCGGCCATAAAGCAGGTGAAAGCACCGGTATACGGATTTTATGGAGGGAACGATACAAGGGTGAACGCAAGCATTCCAAAGTCAGATTCTCTTATGAAGACCGCGGGGAAAAAATATGAACCTGTTGTATACGAGGGTGCCGGCCATGGTTTTATGCGGGCTGGCCAGGACCCTGCCTCTAATGCTGAAAATGCAAAGGCGAGAAATGAAGCATTCGCAAGATTGACGAGCTTGCTGAAAGCGATTTAAAGGGCGGAAGGAACACATCTGTTGTTCGCTTCTCCTGCCAATTGTCTTTAATGGGTTATTTGAAATTGTATTCTATTCCAGTACTTATTGTGTAATTGATTCTGGGTACTCCCGATACCGGCTTATTGTCGTACAAATAATTGACGTTAAACGAAAGGCCCAGGTTCCTGGTAGCCTTTGCGGTAAATTTCAGCTGGTTGAGCAAACGATAGTCGTTCACATATGAAAATAGCGGCTGATAAAAGAAAGTATTGACAAATTCTGTATTTGCGTTTGGCATATAGGACAATGAAACATAGCTGCTGCTTCTCAAGTCGTTATGAACTGTTTTTTGTTCGTTCAGTTCGCGTTCATATTCATGCATGAC
>JANMHK010000051.1:0-17334 GCA_031375135.1 Sphingobacteriales bacterium
GTCATTTAAACCCAATATGCAGGAATTACCTGCAGAAATAGTGGTATTGGCAAGATTATTTGTTGACCAGGTTGATGCCTGTATGGCCGAAGCAGGAGATATAGTAATACCACTTTCAGAAAATTTAATAACCCCGGCCCATATACTTGGCGAGCTGGGTGAAGTAATTGCAGGAAATATTTCAGGACGGGAGAATATTAATGACATTACTATTTTCAAATCGGTAGGAAGTGCTGTACAGGATGTATACGTTGGTTACAAAATATTTAATGAGTTACAGAACCGTAATCAAGATTGACGGAGATCTGATTCTACCTTATTCCTTTTGGCGAAATAATGATGGTATGCTCATTTTAATTTTCCTGAAATGATTTTTCCATTTGTTCCCTGTCGAACAAATTCTCACTGTTTGAAATGACGATGGTGGCAACTCCATTCCCAATAAAATTTGTTATCGCTCTTGCTTCGGACATGAATCGGTCAACTCCCAGCAATAAGGCAAGACCTTCAATGGGTATAACATGCACAGCACTTAGGGTTGAAGCCAATATGATGAATCCACTTCCGGTTACGCCTGCTGCTCCTTTTGACGTAATCATCAGAACGCCAATAATTGTTAGCATTTGCTCAAAATTGAGTTCAACTTTAAATACCTGTGCAAGAAACATAACTGCCATTGAAAGATAGATGGATGTACCATCCAGATTGAATGAATATCCGGTTGGAACAACAAGTCCAACCACGGATTTCTGACACCCCATGCCTTCCAACTTAGTCATTAACGTCGGCAACGCCGCTTCGGAAGACGAAGTGCCCAGGACGATGAGTAGTTCCTCCCTGATGTATCGAAGAAATTTCCAAATGCTGATCTGGTAGTAACGTAAAATACTTCCCAGTATCACAACAATGAAAAGAAACATCGTGGTATAGACACAAAGCATGAGTTTACCTAACGGTAATAATGCAGCAAGACCATATTTCCCGATTGTGAAGGACATTCCTCCGAACGCACCGATGGGAGAAAGCATCATAACATATTTCAAGCCAGTGAAAATGTATTTTGAAGCCCATTTCACTTTTGATAATACAACATTCTTATATTTTGATTTCGTAAGAACGATGCCTGTGAAAATGGAAGCAAGGAGAACCTGAATGGTGATATTCTGTTTGAAGAAACTGATCCAATTTACTTGTGATTGTGGATTCTTGTATGCTGAAATATCTTTATCAGGAAGTTTGCTGATATCAATACCTCCTCCAGGATAAACCAAATAAGCAACCAAGATACCGATGATCAACGCCAGTGTTGTCACCACTTCGAAATAAATCAAAGCTTTTCCCCCAACCCGGCCTACTTTTTTCAGGCTGTCCATTCCACAAATCCCTGTGATAATGGTAACTACGATGATGGGATTGATAAACAGTTTAACAATTTCGATAAAGTATTTTCCCAATGGTTGTAAGGCAACCCCGGTTGATGGCGCGTAATGTCCAACGAGAATCCCAGCCAAAATGGCGATCAAAACCCAAACGGTCAGGTTTTTTTTAATCGTTTTCACACATTAGATTTTTACCCGCTCTGGGCGTCAGATAATTTTTCTACGATCTCTTTGAATAGTCTGATCTCATCAGGGGTTACCTGCATAATTCTGAAAGTCTCGCCGTCCTTATCTATGTAATTGAATACAGTTGGTAACTGATCGGGTAATTTTCCGGTTATTGTTTTTACAAAGGTCAACGCGGCAAGGAAGGTTCCAAGATGTGAGGGATGTGATCCGTCACTGCTGAATAATTCAAGGCTTGGGTTCCTTCTCATAGCTTCTTGCCAACAGTCGCCAACTTTGGCGATTTTAGTGCCACATTTTCCTGCAGCTTCTGTGTATGCCTTATTGATTAGTGCCTGACTTTCGGGAGCTTTTTTTCGCGCCCAGGTATTGTAAAAAAGAGGCGTAGCACCCCTCGATTTGATGAGCCCGCAAAATAAATTGCCGTAATATACAAGGCTGTCGGGTTGTTCAATTCCCCGGAGGCTGTGATCCTGGAGTACAACAATGTCATATTTGTTTTTAGAAATCAGCTCTTTTGATGTGAGGCCTTTTTCGCTATTCCAGTGTTCTCTCAGGTTGGTACCTCCCACAGTCGATTTTGTACAGATTAATTTGGTATCCGTACTGTCTGAAATGAGAGAAACCATCTGGATTAGATTGTAGTAGTACGTATAACTGTTTCCTACAAACAATACCCGAAGCGTATCCTTTCCATCTGCACGCAGGGTCTGATGAAAAATGATAAAAGTCAGCAACAATAAGGCCCTGTGAAAACGTATCATAGGTTTATAGGTGTTGGCGTACTAAGCGCGGGTATTGGATTGGGTGTTGATGTATTTATGTCAATTTCAACCTGGGGGTATAAAAAACGCTGCGGAAACACAGTTCCAAAGTTGAGCGGAACGGGAACGCGTATATCAGTCTCTTTGAACACTCGTCTCAGATCATTGAATCCCTCGATTTGACCGATGAAAGTAGCATAGCGTTCTTCCATGATCTCTCTGAGTAAAGCCCTATCGCTGGCGAGCGGGTTAGTGCCGGTATTCTCCATTCCTCCTGAGTTAAAATCTGCTGCTACATAAGGGTCATACCTGAAATTGCCAGTAGTGAGGTAAATAGGTGTGATATAAGCACCAGTATTCATGTAAGTACGATAGGCATTTAAACGAGCCAGTCCTGCAGTAAATCCGTTGATGCGCGTATCTGCTTCTGCCAGGATCAAAAGATTCTCTGCGAATGAGACCATGGGGAATGATGTGCTCTGCCCAAAGAATCCATTGGTTGTAAAATTGAGATTTGTAGCAGAGTTGTAGAAGTAATTCCAACGGGAACGTTCCACTGTCTTGGCATTTCCTCTGTATCTGTTCCCCGCAGGATTGATCAGGTTCACACCGTATGTGCCGGTAGCATCCATCCAATTGGGACGATCAAGGGAAAGGAACTGGAAGTATAGATTAAATGCGCCACGGTTGGTGGCATTATGAGGGGCAAGAAGATTATTGGTTTGCGAAGAGATCCCCTTTAAGGCCGATGCCAATGCATTGGGATAATCCCTGATGTGTAAATAATACCGTGCCTTTAAAGTATTGGCTGTTTGTATCCACCTGGACATATTGCCAGCAAAATGAATGTCCTGCGCGGTAAAATCTACGAATGCCGGAGAACCCAGATTTGCAATAGCACTGTCTAAGAGGATCTGAATTTTACTATAAACTTCGGTCTGCGCATCAAACTTTGGATTCGCAAAATTCGGGTCACCCGCCTGGGTGTAAGGAATATCGCCCCATAGCGCAGTGGATGTTCCCAGCAGATTGGCTTCTAATACCTGCACCACTCCGATCATCCTTTTATTATTTACAGCATTGGCTTTTTCCTTAATGATCTTGATGTTTATATATATGCCTGAATAGATCCTTTGCCAGGCAGCATCAAAGTTGCGTGCGATCACTGAGTACTGCTGGTAGCTTTGGTATTGCTGTGTATAGCCCCTGAAATATCCGGACCACATTCCTGCAAATCTTGCCAAATCGCCTTCCTGGATATTCATATTGCCAACCATAATACTTGTCAGCATGCTATTGGGATCAGCATCGGTGGGGGCATTTGGATCAGCATTTATTCCATCAACCATTTTTGTGCAGGAGATCAATGAAACAAGTGCGATGACGAGAAATATATAATATTTTTTCATTTCCTTACTTTTTGAAGCAATTAGAAATTAAGCTTGAGCGTGAATAAAAAGGACCTTGTTGGTGGATTTACAAAATAGACAACACCCCGTCCGGAACTGGAGCCGGAGTTATTTGCATCGGGATCGTAGCCATTTACCTTGCTACTAACAAAAAGGTTCCGGCCGCTCAATTCCAGACCAATGGAATTCAATCCAACTTTTTTCATCAGTTTTTCTGTCCGGACTGTGTATCCAATGTTTATCTCTCTGAAACGTGTCCAGGTGGCATCCTCCATAAATAGTTCACCTACATTACCAAACCAGCCGCCCGGACCGGTATACCAGCTTTGGTCGAGAGCAACAGGTCCCGATCCAAAGTCAGAAATATTCCCCCTGAATGCCGTGTTGGCTGGAATTGTAGTTCCGTTGTATCTTTTCAGGGCACTTGTAGAAATACTTTCTTTACCTACAGCTGCAGAAGTACCATAGTCAAGCAGAACACCTTCGGTGCCATTGATCACTTTTCCACCCTGGGAATGTTCAACCAATGCATTCAGGTAAAAGTTTTTGTATTTCAGATTGAATCCAACCGCACCTCTCCACTCCGGATTTGGATCTCCTATGGGGGCAGCGGTTGGGTCAACTTGTGGAAAGCCATTGGCATCAAGAAGATTTTTCCCGCCAGCATCTTTCAGGAATTTATTGGAAAACAAAATGCCCAGTGCATAGCCTTCAACAGCTCTCGATGATACTCCTGCGCTGCCTCCCAGTGTGATCGAGCCTGCTCCATTTAGGTCTGTCACAAGATTACGGTTTCGTGTCCAGTTCATGTTCAGGTCAAGAGACAGGTCTTTCTTGCGTATGATGTTATAACCAAGGTCGATTTCAACGCCGTTGTTTTGGATCTCACCAGCATTTGCATAGCGTGTGTTGAAACCAGTCGAGGGAGATTGTGTGACGGAAATAAGGGCATCTTTTGTTACGTTCTGATAGTACGTAAATGATAAACTAATTTTATCATTTAGAAATCTAAGGTCTGTACCCACCTCGAATTCCTGTTTACGTTCCGGACGGAGGTAGGGATTACCCTGGTCATCACTCTGCACATAGGAGCCTGTTCCATATAGCGCAGGATCCAGGGCACCGCCCAGACCATCACCCCAGCTTCGCGCAACATAGATTGTGTTGGTCTGATATGATAATGGTTGTACACCAACAATGCCGAATGATGCCCGGACTTTACCGAATGAAAGCCAGCTTACATCTTTAAAAACATTGAGTTTGCTAAATTGCCAGGCGATGTCGGCTGAAGGATAAAAGAAAGTATTGGATGCCAGTTCGCCAAAGGTGGATGCGGCTTCAAGGCGACCAGTGGCATTGAGGAAAAGTTGATCCTTGAAGGATGCTCCTACACTGGTGTATCCGGCATTGGATACGCGCTTAACGAATCTATCGACAGTACTGATGTTAGCTGGAGTGGCATTATTAAAGTCCTGCGGGCCATTTGGTAAAATGAAATTGAGTGATTGGCCACCAAGCGTAGATGTCTTTAAGCTATTGTAGTTGAAACCAAGGGTGATATTGGTTGAAATATCATCGCTGAAATCGTGTTCTGCCCGGCCTATCACGTCGATATTGAATTGGGACTCAGTATACTCTTCCCTGCTGTATTGCCCTGTGATCGCATTGGCGGAGTAGTAAGGGAAGTAGTTGGTCTGCAAGTCAGTGAAATAATCCAGACCTGCTCTTGTGGTGAGGGTAAACCAGTTTACAGGTTTTATGTTGATTTCAGCTGAGTTAATGAATCGATTGACAGTTGATTTATTCTTCAGCGAATTGATTACCCAAAGAGGATTGTTGAAGCCTGGATTGGCAGAAGCACCAATGTTGTTTCTGTATGATCTTTGCCTGTTATCAATAAATGCTCCCCCGGGTGCAGAAAAGTATTTACCGGTATAGTCACCATTATCAAAATCCGGCGGTGTTCTCAGTAATCCAATAAGCAGACCTGCGTTATTAATTCCAGCCTGAAGTCTGTTGGAATTTGATAGTACATATGAGGCCTTATTGGAAATATTCAGCCATTTGTTGAATTGCTTGCCTGCGTTGACTCTTACTCCTGTTCTTCGATAGTTACTGCTGTTTCTCACAACACCTTTTTGATACATATCATTCAAGCTGATGAAGTAATTTGATTTGCTGTCTCCACCACTCACACTCAGAGAGTTATCCATCATAGTTCCCAAGCGGAAAACATCATCGTAATTTTTTTGAACATAGGCTTGCTGGGAATTTTTGGTAGTTATAGGATATAGGGTATTTCCAGTATTCCCGACAAAGTAGCCGCCGGTATTGTTATAGATATCATCTGCCCCGGAACGAGTGCTGATTTTATCACCCCAGGTTCGAATTGCATTTGCCTGCCATACTCCATTGTTTCCCTGACCATAGGTATCCTGGAGATCATAGAACGCGCTAACCTGATCGACTGAGTATGTGGATTTAAAACTGATGTTGGCTTTACTGCCTGAGCTGCCTTTTTTTGTGGTGATGATGATTACGCCGTTTGCTGCTCTTGTTCCCCAGAGCGCTGCGGCTGATGCACCTTTGAGAATTTGCATGCTTGCAATGTCATCCGGATTAATATCGTTGAGTCGGCTTTGTTGTACGATCTGCCCACCAGAGGATTCGTTTCTGGCATCACCGCTGATCGGAACTCCATCTAAAATGATCAACGGGTCAGTACTTCTGGTGATCGTGCTTTGCCCTCTGATCAGTATTTGTGAACCACCACCGGGATCTCCGGATGACCGGGATATCCGCACACCCGAGGATTTTCCTGCCATCGACTGTATTAGCCCCGGTTCACCGGAATTAGTTAGTGCTTCAGCATTTATTCGATTGGTGGCATATCCAAGCCGATCTTTTTTGGTTTCAAAACCAAGGGCGTTTACCACTACGTTTTCAAGTGAGGTAGGGCTGGCCTTCAGTCTGACTTGAAGTGAACCGCCGCCTGCAGTCATTTCCTGGGTCTCATATCCAATAAAACTGACCCGTACCACTGTTTGGGCCCCATCAGCTTCAATCAAAAAGATTCCTTTCTCGTCTGAAACTGTAGATTTCGATGTTCCTTTTACAATGATCGTAGCGCCGGAAATGGGGGTGCCAGCTTCGTCGGTAACGGTTCCTGTTACCACAGCTTTCTGAGCCCATAGCATATTATTACCAAGAAATGCCTGGAATAATAGGATGGAAAGGCAGATAAAATATTTTTTCATAAGCAAGTCTTAAGAGTTGTGCTATCTAAAATATGTAAGTAAGATCGCTTCTACAGGATTGTGTCATTTTTAATGATTTATAAATAAATTTGGCTACTTTCGGAAACGTTCAGGAATTTCTGGAATCTTATAAATAATTGAATTACAACGATTTAGATAAGAAGATGGTAGTGAAGAAAGAAATTCACTACCTCCTGTCTCGTGTCATAGAAAAATATGAGAATGAGACGGGAAATAAGATCATTCGTAATTCGAACCGCAAAAATTATGAGCCTGTATCCATACTACTCAGTGAATTTTCCAAGGACCTTCCATATACTGCCGAAAAGTATGGGCATGATTCCTATTCTCCCGATGAAAGTCCAGTAAAGGGTGGTTATCCTTCCAGGAAATATGATATAACCTGTAATCAAGTAAAGGACGCATATTTCAACCAAATCGTCTCAAATCCCCGTCCGTTTTTGATGGATGCATGCTATATATATCTATATGGGATGGGGAGAAAGGCTTTTTTGAAAACACCCATTGATAAGGATCTTCACGACATACTTCTTGGATTAAACCAGACGGAAGAGGAAACTGTGGGTGTTTGGACAAATAAGTTCAATCGGATGCGGTCCAGTACAAAATGGCTTACCATTTCAACGGTGCTTTTACTTTTTACAACCTTAGTTTTCTCTTATTTATGGTTTGTTCAAATGAAGCGATGGTCAAGCATAAAAAGTGATTTTAGCATACTTCCATATCAGCCCACCCATCAGGAAATAGATAAAATGGAAGGCGTGTGGCTTTGCTACACCGGTTCCCCCCAAGCCCGACCTTCGGACCCGGACAGATTCCACAAAGTAGTGCCTAATGTCATAGAGATAAGATACAAAAACGGATACTTTCTATACACGCGGTACGGCGCCAGTTTCAATCACAAAGGATACCTCCAGTTTGAGAGTACGAACCTTGTTTCCATACACACTTTTGTAAAAAATGAAGACGGCAAAATTGAATCACCCCGGCATAGTCTATTGACCATTAATGAAAATGATACTTTATATAATGTTATTTCAGCATCATGGAATTTCGACGTCGGTGAAGGAAAGCGTATTATAGGGATTAGAGAAGTATATATCAAAATGGGTAACAAAGGTGAATTGCACGAAGTGATCAACTCGTTGGAAAATGCTACATGCAAATGCAAGATTGTGCAATGGGCCAAGCCAGATAGTTCTGTGCAAAAATTCTATTTGAAAAATGTACTACTTGATTCACTCAAAGACAAAAGGCTTCTTGAATTGATCAATGAAAAAAGCATATTGACAAGAGATCCGAAAGATTCTCTACTCATCGGGAACAAAAACAGCTAATGGGAGGACTGTTGTGCCGCAGACAGAGTGAATTTTGATTGCCAATAGATTTTCAAACTGTGGAGAACTGGAAGTTATATAGGAATGGCCCTTTTTAGTTTACCAGTCTTACACTGACTGCCGTTGCCCCGGATTGGAGGGTACTGTGTTGGGCCTATTCGACACTTCCAAAATCAATGTCTTGATACTGAATTTTGAGCTAGACAAACTGAATAGATAAGAGTTGAGAAAGGGAATATTGACCATAGCAATGTGGTGCATCGCTGGACACGCCATGCCACAGGATAGCACGAAACGAGTTAATCCTTTTACCTGGAATATTTATGCAGATATCTATTATTCCTATGATTTCAATAAGCCGGAAGATCATCTTAAGCCTTCGTTCTTTTATAATCACAATCGGCACAATGAGGTAAACCTGAATCTGGGCGTCATAAAGGCATCTTACAACACAGAAAAACTAAGAGCATCCGTTGGGTTGATGGCAGGTACTTATGCTCAATACAACCTGGCTGCTGAACCCGCACTGTTGCGCCATGTTTATGAAGCAAATGCTGGGGTAAAGATTTCCAGGAATAGTAATCTTTGGCTTGATGCTGGTATTATGCCGGCCCATATTGGCTATGAATCTGCCGTTTCAAAAGACAACTGGACACTGACAAGAAGTATTGCTGCCGAAAATTGTCCCTATTATGAAGCCGGTGCCAAAATAACGTACACGACGAAGAATGAGAAACTCCTGCTAAGCGCCATGATATTAAACGGCTGGCAAAGGATACAAAGACCAGATGCCAACAATACACCGGCATTCGGGACACAGCTTACGTTTAAGGTAAATAGCAAGACGACACTCAACTGGAGCACCTTTATTGGAAACGACAAACCGGATAGCGTAAGACAGTGGCGCTATTTCAATAATCTTTATGGCATTTTTAAATTCACCGATGAATTTGGATTGATCCTTGGACTTGACATTGGACAGGAACAACGGAGCAAGGGCAGCAGTACCTTTAATGTATGGTACACACCCTCCCTCGTAATCCGTTTTGCGCCTGGCAACAATTGGGCTTTCGCAGCAAGAGGCGAATATTACTGCGATGAAAAAGGAGTGATCATTTCAACAGGCACACCAAATGGGTTTAAGACTTTTGGGGCTTCTCTAAACGTAGATAAAAAATTCAATGACGTATTTTGGTGGCGAAGCGAAATAAGAACTTTAAACAGTAAAGATGAAATTTTCACTAAAGGTATCAATTCATCAAAAACGAATATCTCCTTTACCACATCATTTGTAATTACTTTGTAATGATGAGCTCAATCTGTAAAAAGAGTCGAAGAACGTAATACTCAGCTTTGAAGGGTTACCAGCTTCGAAATTACATAGATACTTTCTTCAGGTAATAACCCTTCCCATCAATGATCGGCGGTGTTTCGCTATTCACAGTAATGGCATCTTTCCCAATCACCGTCCTGGTTGTTCCCGCAGATGTAGTGACTTCAAAAGGCAAAGGCATAAAGGAATTGTTGACCTTAATAGAATACTTATTAAAGCCTGTTTCTTTGATCGAAATATCGATCTTGTCCGTTGTCCTGGTGTAGAAATCGAAAAACGGTTTTAAGTTTTGCTTGGACTCCGTGCTGAACAGTTTTTCTACATCGTCCGTAGTCACAAAATTATCATAAGTATAAGCGGGATCAGTGGCCAGTTTCTTTAAAGTGGGCAAGAAGATATCGTCGCCCAACAGATATCTGAGGCTATGCATGAAGAAGGATCCCTTCGTGTATATGTCGCCCCCTTGATAGGTTTCATCTTCTGATAGACCTTCAACTCCCACCATCGGTTTTAAATACCGGAGTCCTCTTCGGTGTCGGCTGATCATCTCGTCATAGGCAGCTTGTCCTCCTAATTCATACATGGCCAGCGCTTCTGCGTAAGTCCCGATGCCTTCCTGGATCCACATGTGCGCCCAGTCTTTATTAGTGACTTTATTGGCCCACCATTCGTGTGCGTATTCATGGAACAGATTGCCGGAATATTCCTGTCCACCAACCGTTATGTATTTGAACTTATTATCAAACGTGATCATGGTTTGGTGCTCCATACCGGAATTGGGTACTTCGCCAATGCCGATCTTCTCTTTGTACCATGGGTATTCGCCAAAATATTTTTCAAGGATCTTTGAGTCACGGATTTTAAGCTCGATCACTTTATCGGCTTGAGCCAGGTCTTCTTCCAATATATAATATTGAATAGGGACTACATTGCCATTGATGGTGGTGTAGTCTTTCGATACCACTCTGTAATTACCGATGTTGAACACCACGCAATAGTTGCTGATGGTATAGTTTGTTTTCCAGTGGTAGGTCTGCTTGTCTTTTTTATTGGTGACTTTCTGTAACAGTCCAGGTCCTGCTACTACCAGTCCCTTCGGTACGGTGATGATCATATCCACGCCTTCATTAGGCTCATCACTGGGATGGTCCTTGCATGGGAAGTATACCCTGCCTCCTTCTTTCTGGCAGTTGATGGCTACCCATGGATTTCCACTGCGGTCTTTGGTCCAGGTGAATCCGCCGAACCAGGGCGGCCTGACTGCAACAGGAGGAATGCCTCCGTAGTTGATTTTGACAGTTTGCTTTCCCGCGCGGAAGGGTTTAGGAGATGTGATGTAGATCTTATCATTCTTATGTTCAAATGCCACATTCTTTTTGTTGACGGTGATTTTGGATACATCGAGGAGACTAACGAGATCGAACAAGAGGCTGTCTGAATCCTGTGACAGAATGATTTCAATTTCTGTGCTGCCATTGATTTTCTGGTTGGTAATATCTACGTCGAGGTCGATGGTATAATGCCTGACATCCATGATGGCCTGTAGCGGCTTCAGTTTTCCGCCTGATGAGAGATGGCTGATGTCTCTATTCTGTGCCTGCGATGGTAAGCAGCAGATCATACAAACAATCAAAGAAAGGAGGAACCGGAATGAAGCAAGAATTTTCATGTTGTTGTTTCTCCTTTAAATATAGATAAATTCATTCATATCTTGGAGCGTTCGATCGCTGTAGATGCCAGCTGGAAAGTTTTACCTTGTAGGGAACGAGCCCATTGGCTAATTAGCTCATTGGCTCATTGTTTACGTCAAAGTGAATTTGAAAACCATTTTATCCATATTGCTCAGTGTCCTTCTTTTTTCATGCGCTGTTCAAAAAAGAACGGGCAGGGATTCAGATTTCGTCAAAGGCGTCTATGGTAACCCGGGTTCTTTATTGAAAGCGGGATATAGGTTTGACTCGCTGGGAATGAATGCTGTTTTTGTTCGCAGTGGTTCATTAACTCCTGCCTTCTACGCCACCGCAAAGGAACAGGGCTGCCAGGTGTTTGTAGAGTTCCCTTCACTGGACGGAAGCGGATATCTTACAACCCATCCGGAAGCCTGGCCCAGTAACGAGAAGGGGGAGCGCTCACCACCTGCAGATTGGTTCATGGGTATTTGTCCTACCAATACTGCGTTTAAACAACACCGCACTACAGAGTTAAAAAAGATCTTGAATGAATATGACGTAGATGGTATTTTCCTGGACTACGTTCACTTGCATGCGCAGTTTGAAACGGTGAATCCCATACTTCCCGAAACCTGTTTCTGCAACAATTGCATCTCGCAATTCAGTACTTATTCAGGCCTGAGCATCCCAGGTGCAGACACCAAAGCGAAAGCGAGCTGGATTTTGGATAGCGCCGATGTTTCGTGGAGGGCCTGGAGAACCAATATTTTAACGGGCTGGGTGTCGGATATGAAGGGTATAGTTCGTTCCCAACGTCCTAACGCGAAGCTCGGCGTTTACTATTGCGCCTGGTATCCTGCAGAATTTGACTCGGCTTTAGGTCGCATCCTGGGCATTGATGTCGCAGCCCTGGCGGCCCAGGCAGACGTGCTCGCGCCCATGTTGTTCCACCGGATGATGGGTAAGGATACCGATTGGGTGGGGGAATATGTGGCATGGTTGGGTGGGGAGATCAGTAAGAAGAAACTGGGTACTAAGATCTGGCCCATTGTGCAGGCCGATAATAAAGCAGGCCCTGTGGCACCCGATGAGTTTCGAAAAGTGATGATCAAGGGATCTCAAGCGCCGGCTTCAGGAATTATGATGTTTGCTGATCAGTCCCTCCTCGATGATCCCGAGAAGATCCGGATCATGAAAGCGCTGTATCGAAAATAGTGTTCCATCCGGGGGGAACCATCCCTAACTCCTCATCTTCCATTTTCTTCCTATATTAAAGCGCACTTAAAACCGCTCAACTGCCCGGTATGAAAAAACTGAGACTGCTGCTCCTTTTCCCGATCGCATTTTTCTTATTTATTGCTTTTAGGAACTCCACCCAACAGGTATCGTTCAACGACATTGAGTCTGGTTTTATTTCGCCGCCCGACTCGATCCAGACCGGGGTGTACTGGTACTGGATCTCAGATAATATCACCAAAGAGGGCGTGGTGGCCGATCTGCGTGCCATGAAAAAGGCTGGCATCAACCGCGCTTTTATCGGAAATATTGGGCTGGACGATGTTCCCTATGGTAAGGTGAAGATGTTGAGTGAAGAATGGTGGTCGATCATGCATGCCGCGCTGAAAACGGCTACCGAACTGAACATCGAGATCGGCATCTTCAACTCTCCCGGCTGGAGCCAGTCGGGCGGACCCTGGATCAAATCCACCGACGCTATGCGGTATCTGACCTCGTCCGAGCTAAGAGTGAAAGGACCGATGAAACTGTCTCAAAAACTTGATCAACCCATCGATCTGTTCCAGGACGTTAAGCTTATCGCCTATCCCGCCCCAACAGGGGACGTGATGTCGCTGAACAGCAGCAACAGCAAACTTTCATCTTCCCCTGCCGTCGAGAATCTCCGTGCGATCGTTGACCGCGATATAAAAACTGGTATTGATCTGCCATCTTCCAAAGACCTTACGATAGACATTTCAACAGCAAGTTCTTTTACCGCCCGGAGTATGACCCTGCGAATAACGGAAAAACCTGTCAGCACTTCGGCCATCTTACAAATAAAAACCCCTGACGGAAGCTTTACTACGATCCGCGAATTTCAGATTGAGCGTTCCAATACCGCATTGAACGTAGGCTTTGATCCATTTGCGCCGATTGTTATTTCATTTCTTGAAACAACATCAAGCGTTTTCAGGGTCATTATCAAAGGCACAAAAAGAGATGCGGGCATTGCCGAGATTGAAATTTCATCTGCGGCCCGGGTAGAACGATATGCAGAGAAAACGCTGGCGAAAATGCATCCCACGCCACTTCCTTATTGGAAAGAATACCAATGGCCCCAGCAACCCGAAGCGGCTGATCAATCTACTGCGATCAATCCATCGAAGGTGATCGATCTTTCGGCTAAGCTTAGTTCAGACGGCACGCTCAATTGGGACGTGCCTGCAGGCGACTGGGTGATCCTTCGCACAGGGATGACGCCTACAGGAACAAAAAATTCGCCGGCATCTCCTGAAGCCACGGGCTATGAAGTAGATAAGATGAGTCGCAAACTGGTGGAGAAACATTTCTACGGGCATATCGGCGAGTTTCTCAAACGCATACCGGAGGCTGATCGAAAGACTTTTAAGATGGTCGTTCAGGATAGCTATGAGATGGGCGGCCAGAATTTCACAGATGGGTTTTTGGCTGAATTCAAAACGCGGTTTGGCTACGATCCACTCCCGTTTCTTCCGGTTTACCGCGGCTATGTAGTAAACAGCCAGAAAGATTCCGATCGCTTTTTGTGGGACATGCGACGCATGGTAGCCGATAAAGTGGCATACGATTATGTAGGTGGATTGAAGGCGGTCAGTAACAAACATGGGCTTAAGACATGGCTGGAAAACTACGGCCACTGGGGCTTTCCCAGTGAGTTCCTGATGTATGGCGGACAGTCCGACGAGATCGGGGGTGAGTTCTGGAGCGAGGGCGAGCTTGGCGATATTGAAAACAGGGCGGCCACTTCATGTGGACATATCTATGGTAAAACAAAGATCTCTGCTGAGTCCAATACTTGTGCCGGCGCTCCTTTTAGTCGTTACCCCGCAACCATTAAGCAACGCGGTGATCGTTTTTTTGCAGAAGGGATCAACAGCACGGTGCTTCATGTCTATATCACCCAGCCCTATGAAGAAAAATCGCCGGGCATGAACGCGTGGTTCGGTAATGAATTCAACCGTAAGAACACCTGGTTCTCGCAGATGGATGTGTATACCACATATTTGAAGCGTACCAACTTCATGCTCCAGCAGGGTTTAAATGTGGCTGACGCCGCTTATTTTATTGGGGAAGATGCGCCTAAGATGACGGGCGTTACGGATCCTGCGCTGCCAACGGGATACCAGTTTGATTACATGAACGCTGAGGTGATCGAGAAATATATGACCGTGAAAAACGGCTTGGTAACCCTGCCCCATGGCACCCAGTATCGCATTTTGGTACTGCCAAAACTGGAAACCATGAGACCGGAATTGCTGACTAAGATCAAACAGCTGATCACTGAGGGCGCGGTAGTCATGGGTCCTCCGCCCACACGTTCACCTAGTCTGGAGAATCAGCCTGCTGCCGATCAGCAGGTGAAGAAGATGGCTACGGAGATCTGGGGTCAGGTAGATGGGGTGAAGATCAAGTCAAGAAAGTTTGGAAAAGGAATGATCATGCAGGGATTGACTATGAAAGAAGCATTTGCGATGATCGGCCTGGTGGAAGATTGTAAACTGCCTGATGATCAATCGATCCATTACGGTCATCGCAGCGTTGGAGAAGGGGAGGTTTATTTTATTTCCAACCAGACCGATAAAACGCAACAGGTTACACCTGAATTTAGGGTGAAGGGCTTAAAGCCTGAACTATGGGAAGCAACCACTGGTTCCATCAGAAAACTTCCGGTCTATACCCAGAACGCAGCTACAACAGCTGTTCCCCTTAAACTCGCACCATTTGAATCCGTATTTGTGGTCTTCAGGGAGAAGGGATCTTCCAACACATCGTCCAAAACAAATTTTCCTGAACCTGTTTTGATGTCAAACCTCAGCGGGGCCTGGACGGTGAGTTTTAATCCGGCACAAAGGGGCCCTGAAAAGCCTGTGGTCTTTGAGGGTTTGCAAGACTGGACAAAATCAACGGATGATAGGATAAAGTTCTATTCAGGAACGGCCATGTATAGCAAAACCTTTAAGGCGGATAAACTGCCAGCAGGACAAAAAATCCTGATCGGGCTGGGAGCCATAACGGCCATGGCTAAGGTAAGTATCAACGGGGTTTATGCAGGTGGATTATGGACGGCGCCTTACCAACTGGACATCACTAAATGGATTAAGGAGGGTGATAACGAGTTAAAGGTGGAAGTGGTGAACACCTGGATGAACAGGTTGATCGGGGACAAGGGCTTGCCGGAAGATCAGCGTAGAACCTGGTGCCCGGTGAACAGTTATAAGGCAGACAGTCCCCTGCAGCCTTCGGGCTTATTTGGGCCGGTCAATATTTATGCGGTTCCCAATTAATCAGAAAACCTGTTTCTTTGCCAGATTCTCACATCTAATAAATTAATTCCATTGACAAATACAAAGAACATTCGGGTGCTCGTAGTGGGCTGCGGTAATATGGGGGCATCGCATGCTATGGCTTTTCAACTGCTGGAAGGTTTCGAGATCTGCGGTATTGTATCTACCGGCAAAAGCAAGGAACTGCTGAACGAGAAACTGGGCGGTGGTTATCCGTTATTTAGTGATTATGCGGAAGCCCTGGAAGCTACCAAGCCTGATGCTGTTTGTATTTCGACTTACCCCGATACACACGAAGCTTTTGCCATTATGGCCTTTGAAAAAGGCTGCCATGTGTTCATGGAAAAACCGATCGCTGATTCTGTGGAAGGAGCAGAGCGGGTGGCAGCTGCTGCTACAAAGTCCGGAAAGAAACTGGTCATTGGATACATCCTTCGTCATCATCCTTCCTGGATAAAATTCATTGATATCGCCCAGCAATTAGGAAAGCCTTTGGTAATGCGGATGAACCTGAATCAGCAAAGCCATGGCCATATGTGGGATGTACACCGGAATCTGATGAAAAGCCTTAGTCCGATCGTAGACTGCGGTGTTCATTATATCGATGTGATGTGTCAGATGGTTCGCTCGAAGCCGGTTCAGGTCACGGCCATTGGTGCACGTTTAACGAATGATATTCCTGAAGGAAATTATAATTACGGGCAGTTGCAGATCCGTTTTGAAGATGGATCGGTGGGCTGGTATGAAGCAGGATGGGGCCCGATGATCAGTGAAACCGCATTTTTTGTTAAGGATGTCATGGGACCCAAAGGATCTGTATCTATTGTTGCTAAAGATGCAGGTGGCAAGGGTAAATCAGATTCTGTTGAAGCACATACAAAAACGGAATCTTTAAGATGGCATCATGCCGACATCAATGATAAAAACGAATTTACAAAGCCCGACGACTGGATCGACCTTACAGATGAGCCGGACCATCAGGAACTATGCAATCGAGAACAGGCCTACTTCCTCAAAGCGATTGTTGAAGATGTGGATCTCACGGATCACGTGGAAGATGCCGTCAACTCTTTGCGAATCGCTTTTGCCTGCGATGAAAGTGTTAGATCCGGGCAAGTGGTCAGGCTGGGTTAAATTATTTGATTGTTTGTTGCTTTACCGATCCGAAGATCGATTCCGTTTTTCACCCTAAGTGTGATGTTCGGTTCAATTTCAGGTACAGCAGAGGAGCTGAGGTCAAATTCTATCGATCCGGCGACCCGGCTGGTTACGATCTGCATCACCATCATTGCAAAATGGCTCCCAAGGCACATGCGAGGTCCAGCTCCAAAAGGACGACCGCAAGGTCTTCACCTGGCCCGTCTACATCACCGGACTCCGCGCTCGCTTCGAGTGCCCCGCTTGCCTCCTCGTCGTCACGCCGAGCGAGCCCGTCGC
>JANMHK010000052.1:0-1810 GCA_031375135.1 Sphingobacteriales bacterium
GTTTACTAAAATTATTATCTTCCATTCACTCTAATAATAATTAATAAAATAAATGGGAACTTCACAGTGCAGTAATTTCTGTGATAATATTCCTTAATCTTTTAGAAACAGGTTCTCTCATCCATAAGACGATAAACTGGAGAAAAAGCAAGAATTTGAACCAGTCAAATTAAAATCATCGCAGGAAAGATTATTGCCTGAATAAGACGAGAAAGATATGCTGGTCTTAAATGAAAAGTACAAACGATAGAAGGCTAATTAAAATGATAATGAGGATATGATTGATCCTGCTTATTCTAAAGAAAAAGAGGGAATGAGTGGCATCTAAAGATAGAGAAAGCCACTCCAAAGATTCAAAAATGGAATATAATATGAAGGATAATGGTTAGGAAATATGAGAGATGGGAACGGGAAACAAAAATGGCCAGATGGAGCAGTATATTAAGGTGAATGGAGAAACAATAAGGCAGAAGGTAAAGGCAAGTTTACTCATACTAATGGAGACTATTATGAGGGAGAATGGAAAGATGATAAGAAGAATGGATAAGGAATAGAGTATGACAAAAATAATGCAGTATTATGGAAGATCCGACTTGGGATCGACGCATACGATTTCATCAACGGCGAAATACATGGCATAGTATCCTCGTGAACAACCAGTAGATCAACGATCGCTTTTCACGCTTTCCGAGCAATGGCGATCAAATCTAATCTACGATACACAACAGCCTAGCAACAACAAATTCTAGGACCAATCAGAACTATCACCCAATATCTTATAACTTAAAAAGCGAACCAAAATCTGCAGTAGACCTTTAACAGAACAAAGGGCCTTCGAGCGGTATACAAAAAAAGCTTAGAAAAAGCATCAAAACTTCCTTGAGGAATGGCGAGAAAATAGTCATGTTACCATAGGCCCAGCCCATCAAACATCCCCATTTTCGTCACCACCATCATCTTCGCTCCGACTCTGTGGTTGCGCAGCGGCTTGAAGTTGCGCAGCAAGAAGAACCGCATTTTGTCCTCCCAATTGCGAACTCAGCAGGGAGGCAAACGCATTTGCATTGGAGATGCTGTTATCGTTGCCGGACATATTCCGGTTGGGATCTGATTGTTGCTGTGACTGGAGTAAGCCTTGAGCTCCACCAGCTGCTGCCAAAGCTTCTTGAAGCTTTGCTAAAGCAGCACTGTCAACCCCAGCAAGCGCTGAGAAAGCCCCAGCATTCCCTCCACCTATTGCGGTACTTCCATTTTGATCTGCACTAGAATTTGGTGTTTGACCTCCGGACCCAGTTTGGCTTTGACTCATCATTGGGTTTCCGTTAGGGTTCGAATTCGAATTGCCCATGACTGGTGTGCCAACATTCGTTCCGGCTTGGGTCGATAATCCCCCGTTTGCTCCTCCCGGTAACATAGATCCAACGGTCATACCTGGATGGCTGAAGTTAAAACCATTCGAGCCTCCACCACCACCAGCCATAATGAGCCCTTGAAGGAAGTTCTGGCCATTCACAGCACCCATGTTTTGCGTCTGGTTTCCCATCAGTCCCTGAAGTTGATTCAATCCAGCGAAGCCACTGGCTTTTAAAAAGTTTAGCGCAGCATCGTTACCTCCGGCAGGCGCTGGAGTTTGTTGTCCGAGAGCACCCGATTGCAAACCCTGGAATCCCATACTATTGTTTTGGGATGGATTGAATGACCCAGATTGCACGATTTGATTTAAATTCTGGATTTGATTTTGACTTTGATTGTTTCCGGATACATACGATATCATAGTATCATTATGTCCACTGAAATTTACTGTACTTCT
>JANMHK010000059.1:0-3927 GCA_031375135.1 Sphingobacteriales bacterium
TGCCACGTTTGACGACAAGCGCTCCATGGCCTTAAAAACAAAATATGTAATGCAACACAAATTGGGCGGCATCATGTTCTGGCAACTCGGGCATGATCTGGCAAACGGAGGTCTGCTGGATACCATCAACGAAACTCTCAAAAAGAAGAAATAAAACTATTCAGCTGCAGGTCTCCGCAACAGCTCATGCTTGCTGAGATTATAGGAACCGCCGGAGGCTATCATTCGGAATGGAATATAGACCTTTCCGAATTCTTTTCTTTGCTGTTGCCAGTGCTGTTGATCATAGATCAGTACGTATGATTTTCCCACTGCACGGATGATGCCCCTTTCTACGATGGCCGCAGTAGACTCGTCGATCGCCAGTCCAAATATGGCACTGTCCCGCTCCAAAACCGGCAACAGGTCAAACTGCCTGTTGCGCGCCAATACGTGCTGGTCAATAGCAGTATGATCCATAAAAGACAACCCCTTGGGGAATGTGTATGACTTCTGAGGTGTTGCACGATGGTCACCGCCGATGAGCACCGAACCCATGATGGTTGCTCCTGCTGAGGTTCCCATGATCACCCCGCCTCTTTCAAGTAACTCAAACATGGCGCTATGCAGGGCCGTTCCCTCATAGGCCTTAGAAAGCAACTCCTGATCGCCGCCACCGAAAAAAACGCCTTTGGCCTGCTTCATCGCCTGCATATAAATATCATCGCCGGCTTTGGATTTTTCCCGCGTGTGAATGGTGATCAGGTTTGTAAATCCATGATCGGTAAACTTCTTCAAGTGCCCGCCTGCCTTGATCCACGCTTCATCTTCTGTTGCGGTAGGAATGATGATAACGGGTTGATCCTTCCCGCCGCAGGCCTTAGCAAATAAGGTAAAAATGGTGTCTGGGATTTCCCCGCCGCCAATAATAATGAGCTTGCCATTTGAATCAAGACCCATCTGACTTTGCAGGTTCCCAGAAAAACTACAAATCGCCAGAAGAAGAAAAAGAATTTTACGCATAAGAACTGATCTTCTCAAATGTAAACAACAAACCCTAGACAATTGACAGTGCCAGGAATTGAAATCGTTTTCCGTCAACAATGCACCAAAACTTCGTTATCATTAACCATTCAAATCAAAATGCATTATGACGAGGATCCCTTTTGATGAAATGAAGGCTACGGTGAAACAAGCTTTTCTGGTTGCAGGAATGCCAGATGATAAAGCAGAAACCTGCGCAAGGATACATACGGAATCGAGCTGCGACGGTGTCTATTCGCACGGACTCAACAGGGTAGAACGTTTTGTGGAATATATTGGAAAGGGCTGGGTAGATCCGCATGCTGAGCCGGTTCTTGATCTTAATCTCGGCGCCATGGAAATCTACAATGGCCAAATGGGGCCAGGCATCACCAACGCACTATTCGCAATGAACAGGGCTACTGAAATCGCCGAGAAAAACGGACTGGGCCTCGTCAGTCTAAACAATACCACCCACTGGATGCGTGGTGGGGCCTATGGATGGCTCGCTGCAGAAAAAGGCTATATCGGCATCTGTTGGACCAATACCGAATCCTGCATGCCGGCCTGGGGCGCCAAATCACAGGGCATCGGAAACAATCCTTTTATTATGGCTGTGCCCCGCAAAGAGGGCCATATCGTGCTTGACATGGCTATGTCGCAATACTCTTATGGCAAGCTCCAGGTTACACGCCTTAAAAATCAGAAACTGCCATTTCCCGGCGGATTTGATCAGGAAGGTGAGTTAACCGATGATCCCGGTGCCATCGAAGAAACCCGGCGCATCCTGCCCATGGGCTATTGGAAAGGCTCTGGATTTGCCGTATTACTGGATGTATTGTCAAGCTTACTGTCGGGCGGACTCACCACCGCTGGAGTAGACAAATTCGATAAAGGAAGTTGTAGCAGTTGCTGCCAGGTATTTATTGCCATCAACCCGCTTAAGATCAACAGCCAGGAATTCATCGATCAGGCATTGAATGGCACCGTGGATCAATTGAAATCTTCCATACCGGCGAAAGAAAACGGGAAGATCTTCTATCCCGGAGAGCAATCCTTCCTGACGCGTCATGAAAATCTTCAGCAAGGCATACCCGTAGACGATGGCATTTGGGCCAAAGTAAAATCCTTAGCAAACATCAACTGATTATTATGAAGGCTATTTGCGTTCAAGGGAAAGTAGTGGTGCATTTTTAGTTAAAGGGTTGTTTTCTTAACGCCTTCCCTGCTTATTTTAACGGGAACGATCAGACCTTCTTTATCAAAATGCATTTCGTCAATACAGGTCTCCCGCGAATTTCCGTCTTTCTCAGTCAATGGACGACGATGATAGACGATAAAAAACTCATCCTTTCCGGGCAGTGAGATCACGGAATGATGTCCTGCGCCGGTAGCAATAGCAGGATCTTGCTGGAGAATTTTTCCAATTCTTTTAAACGGACCGGCAGGATGATCTGCAATGGCATAGGCTACGCTGTAGTCGGGTCCTGTCCAGCCACCTTCGGACCACATGAAATAGTATTTCCCTTTGCGCTTAAAAACAAAGGGACCTTCCACATAACCCTGGGGTGTGATCTCATGGAATAGGCCGCCGTCAGCAAAAGGTACAAATCCATTTAACTGGTCGTTCAGTTTTGCCATGTTGCAATGCCTCCAGCCACCATAATACATATAGATCTGCCCATCATCATCCCGAAAAACAAATTGATCGATGGGCTGTGCGCCGTTATAGAATTTATCGATCAGCGGTTTACCCAGATAATCTTTATATGGTCCGCCGGGAGATGCGGAAACGGCAACTCCAATGCCTCCGTACTCCTGGTCGTTTTGAATATCATTGGCCGCAAAAAAGAGGAAATAGTTTTTATCTTTTTGAATAATGGCAGGCGCCCACATCGCTTTTTTGGCCCATTTCACGGCGCCGGTATCTATAATGCGCGTATGCTTGGTCCAATTGACCAGATCGGAAGATGAGAAGGCATCTAAGAATACTTGCTGCTCATACGGTGCGGAATAAGTTGGATAGATCCAAAACTGTTTGCCAAAAATGATCGCCTCGGGATCCGCATACCAACCCGGAAATAAAGGATTGCCACTATACCCTGCTGGTTTCTTCGTTTGGGAATAAGCAGCAATCATAAGCAGCTGCAACAATACAACAAATAGAAAACTTTGAGTTTTTTGCATGGCTTACGTGTAGTTACTTTACAATATATTGAATACCTTCTTCTTGTATTAATTAATCTTAAGATGACTTTGAAAAAAACCAGCAGGCGCCAGTTTGCCATAACTGTTTTGCTCTTGCTCCTGAGCAGTTCGTTTATATCCGATCTTTCTGCCCAACAGACAACGATCTATATCGTGAGGCATGCAGAAAAAAATCTTGCCGACCCAAATACGAAAGATCCTGCTCTCAGCCTTGATGGACTGCAACGCTCCTATGATCTTGAAAAGCTATTGGCAGATGAAGGCATAGCAGCCATTTTCAGTACCGACTATATCAGAACAAGAAAAACAGGCGAGCCCCTGGCTAAACGGATTGGTAAAGATCTGATGTTGTATAATGCTGCAGAACAAACAGAACTGGTCAATAAAGTGAAGAAAGATTTTGCCGGGAAGACAGTTTTAATTGTAGGTCATTCGAATACCGTTCTTTCATTGATAGATGCGTTTGGCGGGAAAACCAGCATCTCGGAGATCAAAGACAGCGAATACAGAAACCTTTTCAAATTGGTATTACAAGGAACAGAAGTAACCATCACTGAGCTGACTTACGGTCGATAACTGGGAGTGTAAAACGAATATCAGCTCCTTTATCAGGAATGCCAGAAGCCTCAATTTTTCCACCGTGGCGTTGGACGATCTTCTTACAAAGCGACAAGCCTAAGCCTGTACCTTCGTAATTGTCTTTTGAATTAAGCCGGA
>JANMHK010000111.1:0-6730 GCA_031375135.1 Sphingobacteriales bacterium
GCCAGTATTTTCCTGCGCTCCTTAGCTTTCACCGAACCGGTTAGCAACCGAACCTGCATCGGCATTTCTTTCAGTAGATCGCTGATGCCAGCCAGATGCTGTTGGGCCAGGATTTCCGTGGGTGCCATCATGCAGCTTTGATACCCATTATCCGCGGCGATCAACATAGACATTAATGCTACGATCGTTTTTCCGCTGCCTACATCCCCCTGCAACAATCTGTTCATTTGACGACCGCGAGCGGTGTCCTGCCTGATTTCCTTGAGTACCCGTTTTTGTGCACCCGTCAGTGTGAACGGAAGGTATTGCTCATAAAATGTATTAAAAAGCTTTCCAACAGAACTGAACACCAAGCCCCTGGAATAGCGATGGCGGTTTGACCTGATCATCCCCAGCCGGAGTTGGGCAAGGAAAAACTCTTCAAATTTCAATCGATATACTGCCCTGTCAAACTCTTCTTTATTCCCCGGGAAATGAATCCCCTTGTAAGCCTCCCATCGGCCAACCAGATCAAGCGTGTGAACGAGGTGTTCGGGGAGATTCTCCGGTAGGTCTTTTTCAGTAATTACCGTGAACAGATTGAACATCAGCTTACCAATATTCCTGCCATTCAAACCCCTGGTCTTCAGTTTTTCGGTAGCGGGGTAAATGGGCTCAAGAAAGCTTTTTCCACCGGCCTTATCGGCCGTAAATAACTCTATTTCCGGATGCGTGATCTGTGGCTTCCCCATGAAAAATCCCGGCTTGCCGAACACCAGGTATTCACGACCGACTTCCAAAGTTTTAGAGATCCAGTTTACGCCCTGGAACCAGGTGAGTTCAAGCACGCCTGATTTATCCTGCAACTCCCCCACCAATCTGCGGCCCCGGCCCGTGCCGGTTATATGAAATGCTGTGAGTTTACCCGCAACCTGGATATAATCTGGCTGGTAGCCTATATCCTGAATCAGCTTTACTTCAGTCTTATCTACATGACGGAACGGAAAATGCTCGAGCAGGTCTTTGAAAGTAAAAATGGATAGCTCCTTCTTAAGCAGATCGCCCCGCAGGGGGCCAACGCCTTTAAGGTACTCTATGGGATTGTATAATATGGAAGAGGTAGCGATGATGTAAGATGTATTCCTGCAAATTTAAGGTATGTCATCTCACATATACCTCGATAAGGCCCATGGTCAACGCACCACGGCGAGGAGCATAGAACGAATCGATTTTATGATAATGTACGTTGAGTGAGTCTCTTACCTTGAAAGGGTAGAAATTATTTAAGGAAGGAACATACTCGAATAAGACGAGGTCGTAGTAGCCTGCAGCGATATTCTTTTCGAAAACTGCAGCTTCCCTTTTAAACATCCCCACGCCGAGGTGATGCCATAATGGATGACCCTGTCCTTTTTCCAGCTCGAAGGGTATTTCTACTGCAAGCGGTGTTAACTCCGACATATTCAGCACCTTGAGTGCGTTTTTCTTCACTATCGGCAGCGCCTTTAGTCGCTCTATTCCCTCGATAGTGGGAACAGGCATTCTTACTTGCCTGAAACTTGCCATCTCCGGTTCACGCCATTCGCTTTCAGGTATATCCGGGGTCTTTCCATGGTAAATATAATTTGACCTGTTCACCACGTTCTCGCCGTCGATATAGGTAGACCTGTTTTCGGGCTTAACCTCACCCGAGAGCATCCTCATCAGATAACCTCCATAGAGATCGGATTTCCACAAAAAAACGCAGGCGATCACCAATAAATATGGCCATGGCCTCACCCAAGCTGATGGTAATAAAAGAACCATGGCGGAAAGCATATATGCGAATACATAAGACTGGTAATAAATGTTATTATCAGGAGGCGTGTAACTGGTAACATTCAGGATAGCAGCTTGTGCAATAATACCGATGGTGAGGAGGAAGAATAGGCTTTTGCTGCGATTCTTCATAAAAGCGCGATCCTGGTTCCACAACATGATCAGCGCAATGATCAGCATCAATAACGATAGTTTGAGAGAAAAGCTATTCAGGAAAAGATCTTTCAGAATTTCTACTGCACTGATTCGCGTTGAATGTGGAGCTTGACCCAGGTTAAACCAGTATGAAAAATCATATCGTAAAAACGGAACAATGACCAAAGCGGCGGTAAGGAAAAATGATCCAATGTAAATGGCCATATTTTTCCAGGCCTTAGACATGATCAAGTCATAACCCAACAGCGCAACACATAACATAAAAGCCAAAGCGCCGCCATCCTGCTTTGTAAAGAAGCTGATGAACGTGAATACACCCGCGAGTACCAGCCAGATCTTGTGATCATTCCTGAGCAGAAAGAAACATAAGAAAGCCAGGGCTACAGTTTCATAAACGATGACCGAATGATTATACCAGGGCCAGAAATTCGCCATCGAAAAAGTCAGGAGATAGACCAACACCGATATTAATCTGACGGCTGGCTGCACAGCCATCGATTTCAGAATGGATTTGAACGCAAGTGCAGAAATAATATTGATAAAAGCCTGGGCTTTAACCAGGGTGATCAATTGCGGACCCAATATCTTGAAAAACAAACCCGGCAATACCCAGAACATGGGGCCCAGGGGAATACCAAAATCCCTGAACGGCAGCTGCCCTTCGCTCATCCTGTACGCGCCTTCCCAACTCAAAAAAATGTTTACCCGGTACGGGAAACTGAGAAAAACGGGGAAAATTGAAAACAAACTGATCAAAATCCACTCAAATACTTCAATCCTCCTGTCAAGCTTCATGCCCTGGTATTATTTCATTCGAAAAATAAAGATAAATCTTTGACGTTTACCATTTAGCGAAATAAATTCCGAATTTCTATTCCTTTTGATAATAATTTAGATGATGAAATATTTACACCTCATCCGGCCAAAACACTGGGTGAAGAACCTTTTTCTTTTCATACCCCTGTTTTTTTCGGGAGAAATCTTCGCATTCGATAAAATTGAAAAGCTGATCTATGGTTTTATCGCGTTCAGCCTGGTAGCAAGCAGCATATATATTATTAATGATTATAAAGACAGGGAAAAAGACGCAAAACATCCCACCAAAAAGAACCGTCCGCTTGCTGCCGGAACCATTTCCCCAGGTTTTGCCATATTGATATCGGTTCTCTTTGCCCTGGCCGGCTTTACAATCGCCCATTTTATCCGTGAAAAAGTCATGATCATCCTGATGATCTATTTCTTCCTTAATCTGTCGTACTCATTGGGCTTGAAGGATATCGCGATCCTTGACGTGATGATCATTGCTGCAGGATTTGTACTGAGGGTTAAAGCAGGCGCTGCCATCAGCTGGACGCCCTTATCTCAATGGTTGATCCTGATGGTTTTTCTGCTGGCACTATTCCTTGCGCTTGGTAAACGGAGGGATGATGTGATGTTACAAAACAGTTCCGGGATAGGAATGAGAAAATCTATCCATGGTTATAATCTTGAATTTCTAAACGTTTCAATCACGCTGGTTTGTAGTGTGATCATTGTGTGTTACCTGATCTATACCATTCTCCCTGGGGGTGAGGCCACTTTCCATACATATCGGCTGTATTACACGAGTATTTTCGTAATTGCAGGCATGATGCGCTATTTGCAACTTATCTTCGTACATGGAGATTCTGGATATCCTACCCACGTGTTGTATCGCGATCGTTTCATTCAATTGGTATTGGCTATGTGGGCATTCAGTTTCTTTTTCCTGATCTACATAAAAGAATTTAAGCTGGGCTAATGAAAACAAGGATCGCAAACTGGGGAAACTTCCCTTTTGAAGATGCAGATGAACGGAGTTTCGGTTTGGTTAAAGAATTGAGAGAAAAACTGCTTTCTGCCGAAGCAGGCATTGCCCGTGGAAATGGAAGATGTTATGGCGATGCCTCTCTGGCTCCTGTAGTTTTTTCTACCCTCCATTTCAATAAAATACTCGGCTTTGATGCTGAACGAGGAATTTTGGATTGCGAGTCGGGCCTGACACTGGATGCTATTTTGGCGTTCATCGTTCCGAAAGGATGGTTTCTCCCGGTTACGCCGGGCACAAAACTCATTACCGTTGGCGGCGCTCTGGCAAGCGATGTTCATGGCAAAAATCATCATGTCGATGGATGTTTCAGCCGGCACGTACTGGAACTTGACATCATGGATGGCAATGGCCAGATCATCACTACTTCTCCTCACCTACACGCTGATTTGTTTCATGCTACCGCTGGTGGAATGGGCCTTACCGGAGTGATCACAAGAGTTAAGTTTAGCCTTAAAAAAATCAGCAGCTCTTATATAAAGCAAAAGAAGATCAAGGCACGGAATCTCGACGAGGTCATAGCACTGTTTGAAAAATATGAACACTACACTTATAGTGTAGCTTGGATCGATTGTTTGAAAGGCGGAAACGGATTTGGCAGAAGTATCCTTATGCTTGGGGAACATGCCAGCGCACACGAACTTCCACCTGCGCTTCGTAAAGATCCATTGGCCCTGCCAAAAACGAAATCTCTGAATTTCCCGTTTTACCTGCCCTCTTTTGTGCTTAATAAGTTTACGGTATCCACTTTCAATTTCCTTTTTTATAATAAAATGTTCCGCAAAGAAATTAACAACGTGATTTCATACGAACCGTTTTTTTATCCATTGGATGCGATCCTGAACTGGAACAGGGGTTATGGCAAGAAAGGTTTCCTCCAATACCAATTCGTAATTCCGATGGACAGGAAAGACGGGCTGGTGAAAATACTGCACAGGATCAGGGAAAACGGTCATGCGTCGTTCCTCGCTGTATTAAAAGTATTTGGAGAAGACAACAGCTTCATTTCATTTCCAATGAAAGGATATACCATGGCCATGGATTTTCCGGTCACTGAAGATTTGTTTCCTTTCCTTGATGAACTGGACAAAATGGTACTGGAATATGGCGGCAGGATATACCTGTCGAAAGATGCAAGGATGAAACCGCATATGTTCAGTGAAGGATATCCCAATGCGCATTCATTTCTGGAAACCCTTAAAAAATACAATACCGGAAAATTTTCTTCGGTACTCTCAAAACGACTTCAATTAGATAAATAAAAATGTCTACAGTACTGATACTAGGAGCAACATCCGATATAGGACAGGCTATTGCCGTAAGGTTTGCAAAACAAGGCTATGATCTTCAACTTGCAGCAAGAGATGCAGGAGATCTGTCATCACTATCTACAGACTGTTCCATCAGGTTCAACGTGCATTGCACTACGCATAGTTTTGACGCAACTGCTTTTGACACACATGCATCGTTTTTCAGCTCCCTTCCTGCTGTTCCCGATATCAGCATACTGGTGTTTGGATATATGGATAGCAACGAGGCTACAACAGGTGATCAGAAAAAATTATTGAACACGGTACATGTGAATTTCACTGGAGCCGTATCCATTCTTAATATTATTTCCAGGGAGTACAAGAAGAGAAACGCCGGCACCATTGCAGGCATCAGCTCTGTAGCAGGAGAAAGAGGCCGCGCTACAAATTATATTTACGGAAGTGCCAAGGCTGGCCTCACGGCTTACCTATCCGGGCTTAGAAACGAAATGTTCGCTTACCATGTTCATGTGGCATCTATACTTCCCGGTTTTGTATATACCAAGATGACAGAGGATATGAAGCTGCCGGCCTTACTGACCGCTACACCGCAATTGGTGGCTGAAACCGTTTATACTGCAGTTCAGAAAAAGAAGAACGTGGTATACGTGAAATGGTTCTGGAGATGGATCATGTATATTATTAAAGCGATCCCCGAATTCATGTTCAAAAAAATGAAATTGTGAGCGGAATTGCATTTTTTGATTTTGACGGTACCATCACAACAAAAGATTCACTCGCGGAATTTATTAAGTTCCGAAATGGAAGTGGGGGATTTTTATCAGGTCTGGTTCCGTTGATCCCATATATTATCGGCTATAAGATCAGCCTCATCGACCGACAGGCGGCAAAAGAAAAATTATTGTCGGTTTTTTTCGGCGGTACGGACGAAAAAGAATTCATTTCCGACAGCCAGAATTTTGTCAGGGAAGAAATACCCGGTTTATTGCGGCCGCTTGCCATGGAGAAATTGAATTGGCATAAGCAACAGGGGCATGACATAGTCATTGTTTCCGCCTCCCCAACCTATTGGCTGGAACCCTGGTGTGAGGAACATAAATTCTTTTGTATTGCAACCCGGCTCGAAGTAACTGGGGGGAAAATCACGGGGAAAATTGCAGGTTTAAATTGCCATGGCGACGAAAAGGTCAGGCTTATCCGCTCGCGTTATGATCTGGACCAATACCAGGAAGTTTTTGCGTATGGCGACACATCGGGCGACAAGCCCATGCTCGCATTAGCTAAGCACCCCTTCTACAAACCTTTTCGCTGATTAGGCTAAGATGCAGGTATATGCTGGCCGCTATACTTGATGGAAGGGAACAGGTGCCAAAGAAAGCCTTTCCAAAACCACTTCAGGTGTTCCAACTTGCCTTGAACCATATAGCTAATGGTATTCTTTGGGATCGTCAGCACGATGAAGAACAGGATAAACACCAAGAATTGATGCCATTGAACATTACGCTTCATAAAAAGGATCCTGTTCCTGGTCTGGTAAAATGTTTTCAGGGTGCTTTCTTTACCCGTGGTCATGGACTCCTTGTGATAAATTAAGGAGGCGGGTTGATAATAAACCTTGTAGCCGTTTCGCCGTATTTGTTCACTCCAATCAAGCTCTTCG
>JANMHK010000181.1:0-2036 GCA_031375135.1 Sphingobacteriales bacterium
TCGCTATGTGTTTCGATTTCTGCCGTTACATTTTCAGGACTGATCTCATCCAGGTTGCTATCGGTTTTATCAATTTCCTTAATCCCCTCATTCATGAATGAAATGAGGTAGGTGGCATATTTCACGGCCACGATAACGCCCGGGCCAAATCGGGTATGCTGCAGTCTTGTGCCTATGCCAAGGGTTGTTTGATCCATGGGGTGCTTATTGTGCCCCAAAGTTAATTGATAGGCGGTTTTGGATAGATTAAATTCAGTTTACCCAACCAAATAATCAGATTGGTAATCATTATGCTCCAGACCTCCCTGATCCCCACCCTTAGGAACTCGCTTACTTCTACCACCCCGGCCAGGTTTTTTATTGTTCATTTAAAATACAGTTTATGAGAAAACTTCTGTTCTTATTGTCAATGACCCTTTTGTTCTGTGGATTTACAGCAAAAAAAATCAACAACGGTGGAAGACCGCTTTCTGCTGAGTTAATCGGTGCTAACGAAGCGCCCATTGCCGGTGATCCTGATGGATCAGGCTATGTTTCTATGACCCTTAACCAGGGACAGGGTACCATAACCTATGAACTCTATGCTGAAGGAATTGCCACACCTACAGGAGCACATATCCACGTTGGCACTCCGGGCGTTCCGGGCCCTATCGTAGTGCATTTAATGCCACCAGTTGGTGGAGCTTCAATGGGTGTTGTAGAAGTTGATCCCGAGTTGATTAAGTCGATCAGGCAGAATCCAGGAGCATATTATGTAAATGTGCATAATGCAACCTATAAAGGCGGAGCGATCAGGGGCCAATTGTCCAAATAGTTTGTAAATCTTTTTCCTAAGGGTAACCGGAGTTTTCCGGTTACTTTTTTTTTGCCCGAGCCCAAAGTAAATGGTGGTATCGAATTTGAATGCCTGTTAGTAAATCTGATTTATGAAGAAATTGAGTACTTTATTCGCGTTATGGCTTGTTTTGACCAGCCAGGCGTCTGCGCAATCAAAGATGGCCTCCATTGAGCCCGGCATTAAAGGCGGTTTGAATTTTTCTATGTTGAACAAAGATCTGGACGATAATGCGAAAACCAGAACCAGTTTACATTTGGGACTTTTTGCGCACATGCATCTGAGTGATCATTTTGCTATTCAGCCCGAGTTGATGTTTTCCGGGCAGGGTGCTAAGTATAGCGGTGATCGGACTGACAGGCTCAGCTATGTCAACATCCCAGTATTGCTCCAGTACATGTTCGATAATGGTTTCAGGCTGGAAACCGGTCCGCAGTTGGGACTGATGTTGTCTGCGAAAACCAATGTTGGAAATCAGGAGACTGATGTGAAAGATAATTACACCAATGCAGATATAGCTTGGGCATTTGGATTGGGTTTCCTTTCCAAAGGCGGATTTGGAATAGATGCCCGTTACAACCTGGGGCTTACTGACATCAGCAGTGCTGATGTGGGGGTCAAGAATAATGTTTTCCAGGTAGGTGTTTTTTATCAATTCCGCAGGATGAAATAATTCGCGGCGTACTATTTTTTGACAGAACCGGCTGCGCAAATGATAGCCCCGATTATTTCGGGGCTATCTTATTTTTGTTTAATGAGGGTCAATCCGAGAGTTAAAATATGCTGCATCAGTTCTCCGGCGGAAGCCGCGCTTGCCATAAAATATGGAGCGTCTGCTTTGGGATTAGTTGGCCATATGCCTTCGGGACCCGGGGTAATTGAAGATGAGATGATAAAGTCAATTGCTGCATCTGTTCCACCGCCTATTTCCACATTTTTGCTGACCAGTGAAACAACAGCTGATAACATTCTCCGGCATCACTATCTTACCCATACCAATGTTTTGCAACTTGTGGATTATATCGAGATCGACCAATATCAACGATTACACGATTCTCTTCCATGGATCAAACTGGTACAAGTGGTTCATGTGCTGGACGAGTCAGATATATCGCGGGCGGAACAAATAGCGCCTTATGTTGATGCTTTGTTGCTTGACTCAGGTAATCCTCACCTTGCAGTCAAACTGCTCGGCGGTACC
>JANMHK010000196.1:0-3041 GCA_031375135.1 Sphingobacteriales bacterium
TGAAGTCCGCCGGATCGCCTACCCGTAGAAGTCCTACGTCAAGTTTATAATGCAGTACCGGATTCACGCAAGCGGCCTTCAGGATATTAAAGATGTCAATGTTTTTTTCTGCGGCACGTGCGCAAAGCGCATTGATGTGTGAGAGAACCAGTTCATCCGGATGTTTATCGTCGCTGCCGAACATGATCATGTCGGGATAGTCGTGCAACAGCGGAATCAGTGCATCAAAATTTCTGGCTGCACTTCCTTCCCGGATGATGATGTGCATGCCGTAGCTTATTTTTTCTTCTGCTTCCTCTTTGGTAAAACATTCATGGTCAGTGGATATCCCCCGGGCGATATAATGCTTTGCATCTTCACCACGGAGACCTGGGGCATGCCCGTCTACGGGTTTTCCAAGTTCATGGGCGGCTATTATTTTTTTCATGACTTCCGGATCGCCTTGCAACGCTCCGGGGAAATTCATCATCTCGCTGAGGTAGAGAATATCGGGGTCTTCCAACAGCGTTTTTACGTCACTGCTGTCAAGTATAGCGCCGGCAGTTTCAAAAGAAGTGGCTGGTACGCAGCTGGGTGCGCCGAAATTGAATTTGAACGGAACTGATTTGCCGTTGTTGATCATGAACTTAACACCGGGTATGCCGCAAACATTGGCAATTTCATGTGGATCACTAACAGTAGCTACGGTACCATGAATAACAGCAAGGCGTGCAAATTCTGAAGGGATCAGCATGGAGCTTTCAATATGGACATGGGCGTCGATAAAACCGGGAAGAATATAGGGTAGGGAAGGGTCAAACTCGTCCGACAAGAGATAAACTTCATTGATCTTTGTGTCAAATTCTACTCTTGCCAGGAAGATGTTTCGATGAATTATATCAACAAAATTGGCTGTAATTGAAGCCATTGTTAAACATTTATGATAAAGGTAGAAGATTAGGGATAAATGGACTGGTTTGAATGTAACGTTCTGCTATATTTGGCGACTGATTCGAGAAGAAGTGTTCCGGTATCAGCTAACTTGCACTGCAATCTTTTAAAATAAAAAACAAGAGAATGAAACGTTTTAATGTAATCGCATTTTTGGCAGCCATGTTGTTTGTGGGCGCAACGCAGGCGCAAACAGTAGATGAAGTCATCAACAAACACCTGGATGCTATAGGTGGGAAAGAGAAATTAAGGACCATCAATAGCCTTAGATCAGAAGCTTCGGTTTCAGTTCAGGGAATGGAAATACCCATCACCATGTACCAGGTTCACAATAAAGCCATGAAACAGGAATATGTAGTAATGAATATGGCCGCATTCACCCTGATCAGAATCGACAGCGGTTGGACCTTCATGCCTTTCCAGGGGCAGACCGCGCCAGAACCAATGACGGCAGATGCGTTGAAAATGGGCAGGGAGCAACTGGATATTCAAAGTGAACTGCTGGATTATGCCGCAAAAGGAAACAAAGTGGAACTGATGGGGAAGGAAGAAATGGAAGGCTCAGAAGTTTACAAGATCAAGTTGACCAAGAATACTGGAACCGAACAGATACAGCTGATCGATGCGAAAAGTTATTACCTGGTTGGAAGTTTGTCCAAGCTCACTGTTAATGGACAGGAAATGGATATGAAAGCTACCTATGGTAATTTTCAGAAGCTTCCAGAGGGTATTGTAATGCCCTTCTCCATGGAGACTTCGCAATTACCCGCACCACTGGTGTTTAAGAAATACGAAGTGAACCCGGTGATTCCTGACAGTGTTTTCAAAATAAAATAAAGCGAAAGAAAAACCCCGAAAGGGGTTTTTTGATTTAATATATTCTCTGATGAAAAGAATAATATTCCTACTGGTTATACTTTATCCGTTTATGCTCTTAGGGCAGACAACGGTAGGTTCGGCAACATTTGGTACGATGGAAGCGAGGCAACTCGGACCGGGTACCATGAGTGGAAGGATCACTGCCATTGAAGGCCTGAGCAGCGACAATGGGAAACAGCTCTACGTGGGCACTGCGGGGGGTGGTGTTTGGAAAACAACGAACGGCGGAGCTTCATTTAAATCTGTTTTTGATAAATACTGCCAGTCTGTTGGTGCTATCGCCATCGACCAAAAAAATCCGAAAACCGTTTACGTGGGGACCGGTGAAAGCAACATGCGTAATTCAGTTTCTATTGGCGACGGTTTATATAAATCAACGGATGGTGGAGATAACTGGAACAGGATCGGCGGACTTGACAGTACGGAGCATATTGCGAGGATCCTGTTAGATCCTTCCAACTCGAATGTGATCTATGTTGCAGCGCCCGGTCCGCTTTGGAGCAATAGCAAGCACAGGGGCCTGTATAAGTCGACAGACGGGGGAAAGAGCTTTGAGAATATTCTCTATATCAGCGATAAGGCGGGCTGTGCCGACATTGCCCTGGATCCTAAGAATCCGTCGATCGTATATGCGACAACATGGGAGTTTCGCAGGCAGCCCTATTTATTTAATTCTGGTGGTGATGGCAGTGCGATGTGGAAGAGCCTGGATAGCGGGAAAACATGGAAGGAGTTAAAAAACGGTCTCCCTCCAAAACCTTTTGGTCGTATTGCTTTTGCGCTATCCCCTTCAGAGCCGGAAAAGTTACTGGCTATTGTTGAGTCAGCAAATACAGGATTGTATATATCAGCCGATGGTGGCGAGAACTGGAAACAACAGAGCGCAATCCTGAATGTAGTTGCCCGACCCTTCTATTTCAGCAGTTTAATGGTAGATCCTTTTGATTCTAAAAGAGTGTATCGCCCTGCCTATAATTTTTCCTATTCTGACGATGGTGGATATTCATTCGCAGAAGCTTCTGGTAATGGCGCCATTCCTCATGCAGACCACCATGCTATATGGATCAATCCAAAAAATACAAATCATATCTATTTAGGCACAGATGGGGGCGTATATATGAGTCTCGACAGGGGGGTGAGCTGGATGTATTTGCAGTCTTTACCCGTGGGTCAGTTTTATCATGTTGCCGTGGATAATAAAAAGCCCTACCAGGTTTATGGTGGGTTGCTGG